>JANMSB010000327.1:0-2058 GCA_031388915.1 Pseudomonadota bacterium
TCGGTACACAAACCCGCACACAGTATCGCGCCGAAAAACATGAAGTACGCCAACATCATGACCAGCAGCGGCGCCACCATCGACGCATCAATCGACGACTCGCCGACTACCCGCAGCGTTTGTCCTTGGTGCAGGCTGTTCCACCACACCACCGAATACTTGATGATCGGAATGTTCACCAACCCAACCAATGCCAGCACCGCCGAGGCGCGATCAGCGCGGCTGGTGTCATCAAACGAAGCCCGTAAGGCCATATAGCCTAGATACAGAAACAGCAAAATGAGTTCCGTGGTCAGACGCGGATCCCACGCCCACCAAGCGCCCCACATAGGCTTGCCCCAAATCGCACCCGTAGCCAGCGCCAACACGGTAAACACCGCGCCCGGCAAGGCGCAGGCCGCAGCAACGGCATGGGCCAGTTTCATGCGCCAAATCAAACCAATGCCGGCGGCAATGGCCATCATTGAATACACCACCAACGACAACGAAGCGGCCGGCACGTGTACGAAGATAATGCGATAGGCGTCTTTCTGCTGATAGTCAGGCGGCACCACAAACAATCCGGTATAGGCCGCCCACAGCATCATCGCCACCGCCGGCCACAACAGCCACGGACGCAGGATGCGCGCGAAGGCGTAAGCCGAAGGCGGCGACGCCAGTTTGTGGAACCACACCCAATTCATCTAGATACTCGTTCTCTTTACGGCTTGTTATCTCTGCTGCCGCGTTACTCAATACTGATGCGGATCGCCGCCGCCATCGCAAACGGCCCCAGCGCCATGCACAGCAACAAAATGGCGGCTAACAAAGCGATCGGCCCAGTGACCAGTTCACCCTGCATACCCATATCCATTGCTCGTGCCCCGAAAATCAGCACTGGCATCTCCAGCGGCAGCACCAGTAAAGCCATCAGCATGTTACCGCGCCGCAGCCCCACCGTGAGCGCCGCGCCGATACCACCCAACACACTTAACACGGCCGTACCCAGCAACAAAGTCGTCAGCATTACCAGCCAACTGTCGTTGGCGACACCTAGACCTACCGCCACCAGCGGCGCCACCAACACCAACGGCAGACCGGTCAGTACCCAGTGCGCCAGGGTTTTGGCCAGCAACAACCAGGGCAGTGGTTGGCCGGACAACACCCATTGCTCCATGACGCCGTCCTCGACATCCGGTCGGAACAACGCATCCGCCGCGAGCAAGGACGCCAGCATGGCGGCCACCCACAGAATGCCTGGAGCAATGCGCCGCAATTCCGCCAGTTCCGGGCTAATCGCCAGTGGAAACAGGGTGATCACTACGACAAAAAACACCAGCGGTTGTAGCACCTGATCCCAGCGACGCACTGCCAGGCGCAAATCCCGCGCGATCACCACTCCAGCCAGTTTGAACGGCGACTGAGTTTGCATGGCCTAATTCAGTTGCAAACTGCGTGTGCCGGCATGGCTGGCGAGCAAGGCTTGATGAGCCGCTGTCAAGATCATGCCGCCGTTATCCAGATGCCGCGCCATCAGCGCCTCCACTGCGGCAACACCCGCCACATCAAGATTGGTGATGGGCTCATCCAATATCCACAGTGGCTTTGATGACAGCAGCAACCTTGCCAGGGCCACTCGACGTCGCTGCCCGGCCGACAACACGCGCACTGGTAAATCTGCACATTGGGCGATAGCCAGCGCCGCCAGACACTGCGTTGCAGTGACCGACTGCTGCAAGCCGACGGAGAACTGCAAATTTTCCAGCGCCGTCAAATCCAGCTTGAGGGCGCTGCTGTGACCAAGATACAGCAGCTCATCAATGTAGTTGGATTGAGCTGCATCAACGCTCTGTCCCTGCCAGTGCAACTCACCGGATTCGGCCGGCAACAGCGTCGCGACAATACGCAACAAGCTGGTCTTGCCGACGCCATTGGGGCCATTGAGTTGTAGCAATTGGCCAGCGGTCAGCGAAAACGAAATGCCCCGCAGCAAATGATGCTCGCCGCGCCACAAATGCACATCGCGCACCTCGAGCAGTGCGCCCGAAGGACGCTGAAGCGGTGATTGCGGCATGTAAT
>JANMSB010000345.1:0-3147 GCA_031388915.1 Pseudomonadota bacterium
CGTAATTTTCGTGCTGGTGATCTTCGCGCCCTGCGCCTACTTCAGTCAGGAACTGTTCACGCTAATCGCACAGCCATTGCTGGCCAAGCTGCCCAATGGTTCCTCGATGGTCTCCACCAGCCTGACCGCGCCGGTGATGGCACCGCTGAAGCTGGCCATCCTGGTGGCCTTGTTTATCGGCATGCCCTACGTGCTCTACCAAATCTGGGCGTTTGTTTCTCCCGGTTTGTACAAACACGAAAAACGTTTCGCCGTGCCGTTGTTGGTCTCGAGCATCTTTCTGTTTTACTGCGGCGCGGCGTTCGCCTACTTCATCGTGTTCCCGTTGATGTTTGCCTTCCTGACCGGCTACATGCCGGCCGGCGTGGTGCTGATGCCGGACATGACGGTGTACTTGGATTTCGTGGCGATGTTGATTTTTGCCTTCGGCGCTGCGTTTGAAATTCCTATCGCCACCGTGTTGCTGGTCTGGACCGGCCTGGTACGCATCAAAAACCTCACCGAAAACCGCGGCTATGTGCTGATCGGCATCTTCGTCATCGCCGCCATCCTCACGCCACCCGATGCGGTATCACAAAGCTTCATGGCCGTGCCCATGTATTTACTCTACGAACTAGGCATTATCTTTGCGCGCGTGCTACTCAAGGACAAGCTGGCGGATCAAGCGAAGGACGATGCCGAGGAAGGAGCTAATTAAGGATCAGCAACCCAACCAGTTGCTCAGCGCTAGTTAACATCGCTGTTTATTTATATGATTCGCACATACGGCCTAACAACATTAAGGATCGCGCGTGCAGCAAAGTTTTGATCCACAACGCTTCAGACAGGCGCTTGGCGGGTTTCCCACTGGGGTCACTATCGTCACCACGGTCGATGCCGCGGGCAACGACGTTGGGTTGACCGCCAACAGCTTTAACTCCGTCTCGCTGCATCCGCCCATGGTGCTATGGAGCATCGGCAAGACCTCCAGCAATTTCGACGCCTTCATCGCGGCGCGTCATTTCGCCGTACACATTCTGGCCAGCGACCAAGATACGCTCGCCTCGCGGTTCGCTCAGCGGGGCATCGATCGCTTCGCCGGTCTCGCCCCACAGCGCGGCGCGGGCGGCGTTGCGTTACTTGATGGTTGCGTAGCGCGCTTCGAGTGCAGCACAGCACACCAATACGAGGGCGGCGACCACATTATCTTTGTCGGCGAAGTACTCAATTTCGATCATGCCCCGCTCGAACCACTGGCATTCAAGCGTGGTCGCTTCGCACTCGCGGTGGATAAGCCGCCCGCTGTGGTTTAGCGGCGATTATCAATTGCCCTATTACTCGAGCGCTGGCGCAACACGCCTCTTGCGCAGCGCCACGCTATCCCTTCTGACGCATGCGTCCGATATAGTCGCGCTTGCCAACCGGCACGCCTCTGGAGCGCAAAATGTCGTAGGCCGTGGCGGCATGGAAGTGCAGATTCGGAATTGAAAACGACAGCAGAAAATCTTCGGCCGTGAACAACGCCTTGCGCTCGCCGACATGGAGCAACAAATCGCGTCCTTGAAATGCATTCACCTCATCACGCGTATAAGTCTTGAGCGTGGCGCTGGCTTCGGCGAGATGATTCTGTAACCCGGCATAGTCGAACGGCGGGGTTTCTGGCGGACGACCAAACAGCCCGGCCCGAGCGCATTCGATCGCGCCCACCGAATGCTTCACCACCGAAGCCACTTGAAAGCGAAACGGCAGCATATCCGGATACAGGCGCGTTTCGACGATTTCATTGGTGTCGATGCCATGCTCCTTGCAGTGCGCGAGGCCGCGCTGCAAGACGCCTTCCATCGCATTCACTGTTTGCATAAACCCAAGCACGGTTACGTCATACAAAGGTATTCCCATGACTGCTGCTCCTCGCGTTAAGTGTTATTCAGTCAAACCTGAAATGCATCAGACCCTAGAAGGAATCGCCCGGCACACACACAAAGCCTTCCATCAATACACGTGCACTGCGGCTCATGATGGCCTTGGTTACCACCCATTCGCCGTTGACCTGTTTGGCTTCAGCGCCGACACGCAATGTGCCGGAGGGATGACCGAAGCGAACCGCCTCGTGTGCTCGGCCACCTGCGGCAAGGCTCACCAGTGTGCCCGGAATGGCAGCCGCAGTGCCGATGGCCACCGCAGCCGTACCCATCATGGCGTGATGCAACTTGCCCATCGACAGCGCGCGCACCAGCAGATCAACGTCGTTGGTTTGTACTTTCTTGCCGCTGGAAGCAACGTATTCGGTGGGCGGCGCAACGAATGCCACCTTGGGTGTGTGCTGGCGCTTAGCTGCTTCATCAATGTGCTTGATCAAGCCCATGCGCACAGCGCCGTAGGCACGAATCGTTTCGAACATCGCCAGTGCTTTTGCATCGCCGTTGATGGCGTCTTGTAGCTCAGTGCCTGTGTAACCAATCGCCCCTGCATTCACAAAAATCGTGGGGATGCCCGCATTGATCATGGTCGCCTTGAACGTACCGACGCCCGGTACTTCAAGATCATCAACCAGATTGCCGGTGGGGAACATCGAGCCGCCGCTCTCGCCTTCGCCCTCGTCGGCTGGGTCGATGAATTCGAGCTGCACTTCAGCAGCGGGAAATGTCACCCCGTCGAGTTCGAAATCGCCGGTCTCTTGTACGGCGCCGTTAGTGATCGGCACCTGAGCAATAATTGTCTTGCTGATATTGGCCTGCCAAATACGCACAGTGCACACACCGTTGTTCGGCACGCGGCTTGAATCGATCAAACCATTGCTGATGGCGAACGAGCCTACCGCAGCAGAAAGATTGCCGCAGTTGCCGCTCCAATCGACGAACGCCTTATCGATGGACACTTGGCCGAACAGATAATCGACATCATGATCCGGCTTGCTGCTCTTCGACAAAATCACCGTCTTACTGGTGCTGGACGTCGCACCGCCCATGCCATCGATCTGCTTGCCGTATGGGTCAGGGCTGCCGATGACACGCAGCAACAAGTTGTCACGCGCTGCGCCGGGCTGCTGGCAACGCTCGGGCAGGTCTTGCAGACGAAAGAACACGCCCTTGCTGGTGCCACCGCGTATGTAGGTGGCGGGAACTTTGATCTGAGGTACATGAGCCATTGATTGATCTCGCTCCCTCC
>JANMSB010000412.1:0-7442 GCA_031388915.1 Pseudomonadota bacterium
GGCGGACCTATGTGTCCGCCTATCTTCAACATCTCACCAAGCGGGCGGACACATAGGTCCGCCCCTACGATTCACACCATCACGTTCTTGAACTGCCAGGGATCGCTAACATCGATGTCTTCTGGGAACAAGCGGCCGCGATCTCTCAAGGGTGTCCAGTCGGTGTATGCCCCGACCACCGGCCCCAGATAGGGCATGCAGATTTGCAGCGGGCGTTGGAAGTCCATCTCATCGGGCTCAATGATTCCGCGCTGCGGGTTCTCCATGGCCCACACCACACCAGCGAGCACCGAAGCACACACCTGCAAACTGGTGGCATTGTTATAAGGCGCCAATTGTCGCGCCTGCGCACAGGAGAGCTGCGAACCGTACCAATACGCACCTTTGGCGCGCCCGGCCAACAACACACCTAACTCGTCGATGCCGTCGATGATTTCGTCCATCAACAATCGCTGTTTGTTCTGTTGGTTCCAGTTGCGACCGGCCAACTCGTGCACCGACATCACTGCGTCATCGCAGGGATGGTAGGAGTAGTGAACTGTCGGTCGATAAACCACTTTGCCATCTTCTTGCTTGACCGAGTAATAGTCAGCGATGGAAATCGCTTCGCTATGCGTGATCAGAAAGCCGTGAAAATGTCCGGCAATCGGGGTCCAGGTACGCACCCGAGTGCCGGCGCCGGGCTTGGTCAGATAGATGGCGCTATCACATCCGAAGTCATGTCGCCTGCCTTCCGTCGGCAGCGATTTTTCGTGCGTACCCCAGCCCAGTTCTGCAGGCTGACAGCCCTCGCTGACGAAACCGTCAATCGACCAGGTGTTGACGAACTCATCGACTCGCTTGGGAATGTTAGCCACCTGCGTATCGCGCTCGGCGATATGCACAACCTTGATGCCCAAGCGTTGCGCCAACGCCGCCCACTGCTCGCGCGTGGTCGGCGTCGTCACAGACAATCCGACGTCACCAGCGATATTCAGCAACGCCTGCTTTAACAAATGCGATACCAGACCTGGATTTCCACCGTGCGTCAGGAGCGCGGTCGGACCGCTCTTGAGCTCAGCGCGCAACGCCAACGCTTGTTCACGCAGCGCATAGTTGGAACGCTGCGACGGCGTCAGCGACGGGTCGGTATAACCGCCTGCCCAGGGTTCGATGCAGGTATCCAGATACAGCGCGCCCACCTCGGCACACAGCCGCACCAAGTCCAGACTCGAAACATCCACGGATAAGTTGAGCAGGAAATCGTCCTTGCCGAGCAAGGGTTGCAATAGTCCGCGATAGTTATCGCGCGTCAGCGGTTTCTCAATGAACTTGATTCCATGCGTTTGAGCTTCTTCTTTACCTCGAGCATCCGACGTAACAATGGTGATGCGCTGTTTGTCGATGCCGATGTGCCGCAAGATGAGCGGCAACACACCCTGACCGATACTGCCGAATCCAACAAACACCAGACGGCCGGGAAACTCAACGTGCACTGGAAATTGGTTCATTTCATTCAGACCCTCGCAAATAAAAACGGTAACAAACTGCGAGTTTACTGAAAGCGGCCGGGCAAGCTAACTGGTTTTTATCCCAGCCGGTTGCGTGGGCCGCGCAAGCCTATTTTTTTACGGCGCCACGCGCGCCGTGAAATTAACTATCAACGCAAATTCAGGAGCGCCAGTGCGGCGGATAAGTACGCTCGTAGCCCGGCAAGGCTTCAATACGCCGCAACCAAGCGGCGATGGCGGGGAAATTCGGTTCCAGCGGCTCAAACGGCGTTTGCAGATCGTCGGCCTCGCGCCGCGCCAGCGCCCGCTGCAAAATCTTGATCGATGGAAAAATCACCAGGTCGGCTGCAGAGCAGTTATCGGCCGCCAGCCACTTTGACTGCGTCAACCGCAACTCGAGCAGATGCGCTTCACCGATGACAAGATCCAGCGATTTGTTGACCGCTTCGAGGCGATCCTCCAGCCTGCCGAAAAAAATCGCCGCAATAATCTTGTTGATGTGATCTTCTACATACACCTGATATTCACAAATACGGCGCATGATGCTGCCGGCTTGTTCGGCATCGGCACCGAATAACGGTCGTTCCGGATACTTGCGATCGAGATAAGCGAGAATGGCCAGCGATTCGTAGCATACAAACTCGCCGTCCTTGAGCACCGGCACGCGCCCACGCGGATTCAGTTTGAGCATGTCGGCCGACATGTGTTCTTGCTTGGACAAATCCAGCAAATGCGATTCGTAACGCAGGCGCTTGAACTCCAGCGCCAACAGCACTCGCCACGAATAAGGACTGCCGCTGCCCCAGAACACTTCAATTGTCATGATGAAACCAAACGACTGCCGGGAAAGGCCGGGCGATTCTAGCTGGGTAAGTCGCGGCACGAAAGCCGCCGCCGCAGCAACAACTGTGACTGACGTATGATGTTCACCAATCGCATCAGGAGTCTCCCATGAATACGCAGCACTGGAATACGCTGATTTCGGCGGCAGCGCTCCACGAGCATCTGCATGACGGCAATCTGGTGGTTGTCGATTGCCGCTTTGAGCTGGGCAAGCCGCAATCCCAGGCCGGCCGCAATGCCTACAAAGTCGCACACCTGCCGGGTGCGGTATATGCCCATCTGGATGAAGACTTATCCGGACCGATCACGGCCACCTCCAGCCGTCATCCGCTGCCCAATATCAAAGCTTTGGTCGCCACGCTGGGACGCTGGGGCATCGACCACAGCAAACAGGTCGTTGCCTATGACGCCGACAATGGCGCGATGGCTGCGGCGCGTTTGTGGTGGCTACTGCGCTGGCTAGGACATCCACACGTGGCTGTGCTCGATGGCGGCTTCAAATATTGGCAGGCCAGTGGTCTGCCGCTCAGTAGCAGTACCTTCACCGCTGCGCCACGCGAATTTATTCCGTCGCTCAATTCGGAACTGCTGGTCGACGCCGATAGGGTCGCTGCATCGGTTGTTCAACCCAATTGGCGAGTTCTCGATGCACGCGCGCCGGAACGTTACGCCGGCGAAGTTGAACCGCTAGACTCGGTCGCAGGGCATATCCCGGGCGCTATCAACTATCCCTTTGCGCGCAATACCGGTAGCGATGGGCGCTGCCTCGAAGCTACTGCGTTGCGCGCACAATTCACGCAAGTACTGGGGGACGTCACACCACGCCATGTCATCAGCATGTGTGGTTCGGGTGTCACGGCTTGCCACAACTTGCTGGCAATGGAAGTCGCCGGACTACAGGGCGCCAAGCTGTACGCTGGTTCATGGAGCGAATGGAGCAAGGACAATAGTCGCCCAGTTGCCACCGGTCACCGTCCCTAAGATCAGACACTCAATTCAACCTATGAAAGCCGCACCCCCGCACGCCGAATGGAACACAGCCCAAGCCGAGCAACTGTATCGCTTGCAAGCCTGGGGCAAGGGCTATTTCAGCATTAACGACCAAGGTCATATTGCGGTGCGTCCGGACATGGATGCATCACGCGAAATTGACCTTCTGGAAGTGATGCAAGGCCTGAAGGCCAGAGATCTCCACGCACCAGTGGTGGTGCGCTTCTCGGATATTCTGCGTCACCGGCTGGGGCAACTACACGATGCCTTTGCGCAGGCGATTCTCGAAAACAACTATCGCAATAAATACTGCGCGGTGTTTCCGATCAAGGTGAATCAGCAGCGCCTGGTGGTGGAAGAAGTTTATCGCTACGGCGCGCAGTATCAGTTCGGCTTGGAAGCGGGCTCCAAACCCGAACTGTTGGCGGTGATGGCCATGACCGAAGATGCACCGCAACGCATGATCATCTGCAATGGCTTCAAGGACGATAGCTATATAGAAGCGGTGATTCTGGCCACCAAACTCGGCCGCACTATCGTGCCGGTAGTGGAAAATTTCAGCGAACTACAGTTGATTCTCAAACACGCTGCACAGTACCAAGTCCGACCACGCATCGGCGTGCGCGTCAAACTCGCCAGCGAAGGCGCCGGACGCTGGCGTAACTCGGCGGGTGATCGCTCCAAGTTCGGTTTATTCGTCAGCGAAATTTTGGAGTTGGTCGCCACACTCAAATCACACGATATGCTCGATTGCCTGCAACTGGTGCACTGCCACCCCGGCAGCCAACTACATGACATCCGACGGGTGAAGGAAACCATTGGCGAACTGGCGCATGTCTATGCCGAGCTAAAATCGCTGGGCGCCAACCTACAGTACATCGACATCGGTGGCGGTCTGGGCGTGGACTACGACGGTACACGCAGCAACTTCGAATCATCCATGAACTACTCGCTGCACGAATACGCCAGCGAAGTGGTGTATCGCATCGCCAGCGTTTGCAATGCACGCGGCATTGACCACCCGATCATCGTCAGTGAATCCGGACGCGCTACGGCGGCGCATCACAGCGTGTTGCTGTTCAATGTACTAGGTTGCTCCCAGTTGGACCACTTCCACATCGATGCACAGGAAACTGCCGACAAAACCGGCCTGCCGCAATGCCTGATCGACCTGCGTGAAGCCTATGACAATGTCACCGACACTCGGTTGGTGGAGTGTTATCACGATGCCCTGCAAGCACGTGAAGACGCCCTGCAAATGTTCAAGCTGGGATACTTGAGTCTGGCGCACCGCGGTCTAGCCGAACGCTGGTATTGGGCTACTTGCACACGTATCCGCGACCGATGTCGTCAACTGCCGCAGATACCCGACGAGTTGGCCGATCTCGAAACCCTGTTGTCGGACACTTATTTCTGCAATTTCTCTTTGTTTCAATCGTTGCCCGACAGTTGGGCCATCGATCAATTATTTCCCATCATGCCCATCCATCGATTGGGCGAAGCGCCCACTCGCAACGCGGTGCTGGCCGACATCACCTGCGATTCGGATGGCAAGATCGACCAGTTCGTCGGCGACCGGCACACCAAACGCTTTTTGGAACTACATGAGCTGCGCCCGAATGAAGATTATTTTCTCGCCGTATTTCTGGTCGGCGCCTATCAGGAAACGCTGGGCGATTTGCACAACCTGTTCGGCGACACGCATGTCGTGCATATCCGCCTGCACGACGAAGGCGGTTGGTGGATTGAGGAAGTGATCAAGGGCGACACCGCCAGCGAAGTCTTGGGCTACATGCAATATCGGGTCGACGAACTGTATCCGCAACTATCACGCGATTGTGAGCGCGCCGTACGCGAGCAGCGCTTAAGTCTTGCGGAAAGCCAGGCATTGCGCCGCTTCTACGAATCCGAACTCAACGGCTACACCTACTTGGAATCCGATTGATTTCACATCCGCGTCCCCGCTGCGTCACACAAACTTAACAATCGCAGCCGATGCTAGTCCGGGACTTCCAAACCGAGACAAGCATCATGTTGGATCAACTTATCAACGAAGACGGCGACTTCAAACAGCATCTGCGCAGAGTCCACGCAGCAGCCAACAGTCAAGCTGCCGAGACCACGGCCATGGACACTTGGATGCAGTATTGGGACGACACCGAAAGCGTTACCGGCAATCTACGCAAATTGGAACACTGGTTGCAGCGCGCACGCACGCAGCACAACTGAGTGCGTCTATGCGCCACCACGGGCGCACTCTCGACCATTAATTTCCCGTGCGCCCGCCACCGGTTATCCAGCACAATCAGCGGATACAACCAAGCGCGGGTGACGCATGATCGAAGACAACAAGCTGATCTACCAGGGGCGGGTCATACGCGTGAACGTCGAACGCGTGCGCCTACCCAACGACCGGGTCGCCGACCTTGAGATCATCCATCATCCGGGTGGCGCGGCGGTGCTGGCTATCGACGCTCAACAACGCATTTGTTTGTTGCATCAATTCCGGCACGCGGCAGGCGGTTGGATCTGGGAGCTACCCGCCGGGAAAATCGATCATGGCGAACCGCACTTTCAAACCGCACAACGCGAACTACTAGAAGAAGCCGGCAGCACGGCACAAGAATGGCACTACCTGGGCCTTTACTTGAGCTCCCCAGGCGTGTTTACCGAAGTCATCCATCTATACCTCGCCAAGCAATTGAATGTGAGCTTGAGTCAGCCGGAAGATCACGAAGTATTCACGGTGGAATGGCGACCGGTTACCGAGGTATTGGCGATGGTGCAACGCGGCGAGATCGTTGATGGCAAAACACTCGTGACCTTGTTCCTGGCGCAACCGCATTTGCAACATAAGCCATAAAACGTGAACTGCGTCACTCATCGCTGAACTGATTCTTCGCGGCAAATCCCGTCTACGTGACATATCACTGGACTGGAGTCGTCTGAGTGATGGCGAATTGCGACAGGCGCCGCTACAGTTTCTTCACTAGTGAACCACCTACCCGCGACGACAATGTTTGAATTTATTGACGACCCTTCAGACCCCCCGCAAGCCAAGACCCAGCAGACACCTGGCCAAGTGCGTTTTGACGACCGCGGCAACGCCATTTATGCGTGGCGCGACCGGCAACTGGAAATGGATGGCAAACAGGGCGAGAAGTTGCGTGAACGAGCGCTGCTGAACCCAACGCTGTCCTTGGTGGATGACCGTGGCGCATCGGGCACCGCTTCGATAGCCAACCCTAAAGGCCTGCGTTTGGGTTACAACCCTTACCAGAGCGGCCAACTCGCCGGGCAGAAGCCGGTAGCAAAAAAATGCGACATACGCGAACTGTCCAAGTGGATCGAAATGAAGCGCCGCATGGATACGCAACACAACGGCTCGACCAAGAAATAGTCAGCTCAGCGCGCGCCGTAGTTTTTCGTGATGGCCGCAACGATATAGATCGCGCAGCTCGACCAGCCACTGTTCGATTCGCGGCTGTCGGCAACTCAGAAAACGTTCATCGTTGCGGCGGCAGAAGCGCGCTGCGCCACGATTCGCCTCGCGATACCGCTGCTGGCTTACGCCGTCCAATGTGGACAGAAACCCCACTTGCGAAAACATACGGCGATGCAAACCCGCATAAAAATGCCCGCGCGCTTGCTGCAATAACAAGTAAGTGGCGACCGCATACTTATCGACTTCGGCCTGTAGCTCCAATTCCAAGAGTGACACCTGACGAGTGTGTTCGACACACCACGCCAGGTAGTGAAAATGACTGATACCTTCCACCGCCGTACAAAAATCGCCCAGATTCACTTCTGACAAACAATGCAGTGGATCGTGCTCGCTCAAGCGCGCCACCACCTGCTCATCGATGTACACACTCAACTCCGCACCGCGTTCGGTTTCGCATATCAGCACCTGCTCATCTTCCGCAGCCGTCAACTCCCGACCCAACAGGGCGCCGCAGTGGCGCGCATCACCAATTAAAAAGTCGGCGACATGATGCTCGACATACACATCATTGATGCGCGCCAGCACTGCCTGCAGCGCCGGTAACGGCGAGTTACTCATGCACGCACGCAGGTCGCTATCGGCACCACACCCTGCTCGCCCAACAATTGGCGTGC
>JANMSB010000427.1:0-7043 GCA_031388915.1 Pseudomonadota bacterium
CCCCGATGTGTTGTGCAATCGCGAGATCAAATTCGGCGTGTGCTTCGACTATGCCAAACGACTGGGTGCAGACCTGATCGCCACTGGCCACTACGCCCGCGTGGTGCACCAGCCGCAGCCACGTCTATTGCGTGGCCTCGACCCCGGCAAAGATCAAAGCTACTTCCTGCACGCCATGCCCGCTACCGCATTGGCCAAAACCTTGTTTCCCGTCGGCGAATTACACAAGGAAGAAGTGCGCCGCATCGCCAAGCAACTCGCACTGCCCACCCACGACAAAAAAGACAGCACCGGCATTTGTTTTATTGGCGAACGTCCCTTCGCGGAGTTTCTCGCCAATTACCTGCCCGCCCAACCCGGCGAGATTCGCAGCATCGACGGCGAGTTGTTGGGCAAGCACACCGGCCTGATGTACTACACCCTCGGCCAGCGCCAAGGCCTTGGCATCGGCGGTAAAGCCAACCATGCTGAAGCACCCTGGTTTGTGGTGTGTAAAGATTTAAAACGTAATCAACTCATCGTCGTGCAAGGCCACGATCATCCGGCCATGCAGCAGATTGCGCTCGATGCGGTTGAGCTGGGCTGGATTGCCGGCGTGCCACCTTCAACACGTTTCACCTGCACTGCGAAAGCCCGTTATCGACAGGCCGATCAGCAATGCACGGTGATTGTTGGTGACAACAACACCGCGCGAGTTGAATTCGCATTGCCCCAGCGCGCCATCACGCCGGGGCAGTATGTGGTGTTTTATGACGGGGAGACTTGTTTGGGGGGTGGGGTGATTGATGGGACGGTGAGTGCTTATGCAACTGAGAAAGCCGTTGCGGTGGGCTAGACCTGATGATTCATTCTCGAATGTGACTTAAGCGCTCACTTCGCCACCAGACGCCATGCAGCCTTATTGCCTTTTAGTTCCGGAACCATCTCAATCAAGCCAGCATCCTTTAGTTTATAAAATTCAGATTTGACCGCATTTTCGCTCTTAATTCCTGTTACATCGCGTGCTTGCTTATTGGTAATTGTCTCGTGTTTCGAAAGAAATTCCATAACCGCTTCCTGAGGCGTAGCGAGTGGTGCATGCGGAATTACAACTCGCACATAGTTGCCTTCATCTAAAATTTCCGGGCTGCGCAAGCGCCACTCTTTCATCTTCTGAAACGCAGTATTTAAGCCCTCTCCAATATCCTTGTTTGGTGCATCTTTGTAGCGCGACAGCATGCCAACAATGCGTGGATTGCGGGCATAACGAACGTCAAGGATATTCTCTTTCGTCACGAAAGCCGGCAAACGACCAGGGCTCAGTACCTCAATTCGGTTATCGAATATCAAGATTTGCACGTCGTCAGACATTGAGTAGTCCCGATGAATTACCGCATTTACTACTATTTCCCACAATGTTTCTGGCGGGTAAGCCATGGCTTTTGGGCCGTCTGTGGTCCAAACACTAATGGACGACATTATTTCAGTTACGCGCTTCACCGTCTGGTGTATCAAGTAATAAAGAGGTCCCTCAACAGACTCGATTGGACCGAGGTGATCTCTTTCAGGATCATCCTCCTTAGTTTCGTATCGTACGAGGCGCACTGAGCACTTCTTTGGAATGACGCTCGAGGGCTCAGACGCGAATAGAAGAATACCGGCAACCTTTGGCTTGAAGGTTTTTCGATCAATAAGGTTTTTGTTGATACAGAGTTCTAGTGGGTCTGTGCGAGGAGAATAATCTGCCAGAAATTCTGCGACCATTGGAGAATCAACTATGTCTTCGGCCAATGCACTTTCTACGGCATAGTCCTCGTACGAAGTCGCGCCTTTTGCGAAGGACATCGCTGTTATTCTTGCGGGATCGCTAACAGGCAATGATTGTGCTCCTTTCCGCTCATATACGGTTCCATCAGCAGTCTTGTGCACTGATTGACTTTTCTCAATTTGAAGCCGTAGTACGTAGACACTAGTCCCTTCCACTTTTAGGAAGCTTAGCTCCATGGGTAGGGCGGGCTGCACCTCCATAAGTGCCTGTATGTGCTGGTTATATGCCTCGATACTAGAAGACCCGCACCATCGCTTATTTGGGTCAGCCTCATCTTTGTCATCAGCAATTCCGACATAGACTTCACCACCATCAGCATTAGCGAAAGCAACCGCAATTTTTTGTAGTTTTGCTCCTTTAATCGCGGCTGCTTTACGATCATAGAAATGGTCCTCTGGCCCGGTAGACAGAAGCAGCGAATCGGATTTGCTTATGACTTTGGTCTGCATTCCAATACCTCCTTTTGAAGGTCACAATCACTCAGTTCGTAAATCGAGGGCTTCAGAGATAGCCGTCATCAAGAATGGCTTTCTATTTTACATGACGGGGTCCAACAATATCCTCAACGTACTTGAACTCCCTCCCCCAATCAGCGCGTAGGGCGGACACTTGGTGTCCGCCGAATGTTGTTGATGATGGGGCATATAGGTCAAGTCTTGAATATTGAATACAAACAGAAAAGCTAAGCCGCACTCGCATGCAACTGAATCTTCAGCGCGTTTAGTACTTTCAACACAGTGCTGAATTCCGGATTACCACCGGGCGATAATGCCTTATACAAACTCTCACGCCCCAGCCCAGTATCACGAGCAAGTTGAGTCATGCCTCGAGCACGAGCAATGTCGCCCAGCGCTGCAGCTATCACGGCGGCGTCACCGCCAATCAGTGCGGCTTCCAGGTATCCCGCCATGTCCTGCTCATCACGCAGATAATTGGCTGTGTCATAGACGCGAGTCTTGACCTTGGTGGTTACTTTCTTGCGTGCCTTGGTTGCTGTCTTTGCCATTGCCATCACCCTACAAATCTTCCGCCAGCAAACAAGCTTTCCTGATGTCGCGAGCCTGTGTGCGTTTGTCACCACCGGCCAGCAGGATTACCAGCACTTTTCCGCGTTGCGCGAAATAGACTCGATACCCAGGTCCGTAATCGATACGTAGTTCTGAGACGCCCTGCCCCACGGGCTTCACGTCACCCGGATTGCCAAACGTTAGTCGGCGTACCCGTTCTAGGATACGGGCGCGAGCCTGCCTATCCTTAAGGTTGCCGAACCACTTCGCGTAATCGTCCGTTTCACGCACTTCCATATGCCCTACAGTATCTTTTAAGATACGCTCATGTCAATGATTGATTGCTTGCCTGAGTCAAGACATCTCGACTCCGCTCGATGACCGGATATGACTTGAATTTTGACGCGGCCAATATCACTCAGCACAGCAACTTCACCTGACTAACTGCACATGAAGTTGTAGATCCATCACATCATGCAACACGCGCAGGATTTCGACGACTTGCCGATCTTTATCGCTGCCGATCCGGAATAGCAGAAAGTGACGTCCTTTGCGGCCGCTGCGAGCCACATGCAGGGTGAATAGCCCTTTGACGATTTCGTCGCGGGACTTTGTGCCGGGGATCGTTGGTCCGGCGCTCAGTGCCGCAATGGAATTCGATAGTGTCCTGGCATAGACAGTCGCTTGCCGTGCGCCAAATTGTTCAGCCGTCCACACCAGGATATTGCGAAAATCATCCTGGGCGGTTGCCGTGATGCGGACTGTCCATGTGCGCATGTCACTGTCTACTTCGAGAGTGGTTTAACGGCTTTTCTTGTAAGGGCGTTCGTGGCAACGGCCTCATTGGCTATCGAGCCAAGAAATTTTTGCAACGCAGCCGGAGAATCAAAATCCTGATATCGCTTTGCATCGATATCCGCCACGCCCAGGCGCGCTGCATCACGCAGCATCTTAAGGCGTGCCTTGTCTTCCGCTGTGCGAGTCTCGACCATACGCAAGCCATCGCGCAGCACTTCGCTGGCATTCTGGTAGCGGCCCGAACTCACCAGTTGTTCGATCAGCTCTGCCTGATAGTCGGTGAGGACGACGTTGCGGGTTGGCATGCGTTCGGCTCCGTGAGCATGATAACTGGATGGCAGATTATGCCATTGCAGATGCTCTGGCAAGTTATACGGAGCAACCAAAAAAGACATCTCGACTCCGCTCGATGACCGGAATATGAGTTCGGTCATGGGGTAACGAGTCAAAATTCAGGTCGCTGAGCGCATCAGGGTCTTGTCTTGATTCTCCACTCGTCACTCAAGCAATTCCCAAAAACACAGCCAGAGCTCGATTGATCGCTACCAGTGTTTCATCTTCGATTCTGCCGATAACCGAACCGATCTTTTCGCGCGGCACGGTCTGCGCCTTGTCCACCATCACCTGGGAAACTTTGCGCAATCCATTGGCTTCGCTGGGAGTGACAGTAACGCGCATCAATGGCGCCGCACGCAGCTCGCTTGTGACCGGCAATATCGTTATTGAAGAATGTGCTTCAAAGTGGTCAGACTGGATGATCAACGCCGGTCGCGGTTTGCCGTAAGCGCCTGGCAACACGATTGTCACTACCTCGCCGCGTTTCACTTCCAGCCTTCCGTATCCGCAACGCTGGCCAGCCACTTAAGCGTCTTGCGCTCAGAAGCATCCTTGCGCAGTGCGAGGCACTGCCGCCGACATTCCGCCGCAAAGCCGGCCTTGCGGGTGTCCGGCACCCAAATTTGAATCGGACGCAGACCTGCTGCCCTCAAGGCAACTCGATGCTTTTGAACACGCTGATTAACGCCAGCTCGTACGGCCACGATTCTTCTCCACGCTCTGTTACATGCAACAATAGCCGGACACGGTGTTACATGCAACACGATGGACGAATACCGTTAAACTCCTTCCCACAATCAATGCCAAACTGTTCCGCGTGAAGTACTGACAGAACTTCAAGACATCTCGACTCCGCTCGATGACCGGAAAGGAGCGGCGCGTTTCCGGTCGCTGAGCGGAGTCGAAGCGTCCGAGAGTAAACTAGCCGGACCTTCCGCAAATTTGAGCCTTGCCCACTCACTACTCCGCCAGCCGAGATGGACCATGACGAACTCATTCAAAACCCGCACTGCTTTGAATCTCAACGGCCAGTTGCTGGGCATTTATGACCTATCACTGTTACAGCCCGCTCACAACCTCGACCGCCTGCCCTTCTCGCTGAAGATTCTGCTAGAAAATCTGCTGCGCTTTGAGGATGGCGTGAACGTCACGCGTAAGGACATCGAGGCCATTCTCAATTGGGACCCGAAGGCCACGCCGTCGTATGAAATCGCGTTTACGCCTAGTCGGGTGGTGTTGCAGGACTTCACCGGTGTGCCGGTAATCGTGGATCTGGCGGCGATGCGTGAAGCCATGATCAAGCTGGGCGGCAACCCCGATGACATCAATCCGCTGGCGCCAGCCGAGCTGGTGATCGATCACTCGGTGCAGGTGGATCACTACGGCACGGCGCAATCGTTGGCGGAGAACAACCAAATCGAATTCAGTCGCAACACCGAACGTTATGCTTTCTTGCGCTGGGGACAGACCGCGTTCCGCAATTTCAAAGTGGTGCCGCCGAATACCGGCATCGTACATCAGGTGAACATCGAGCATCTGGCGCGAGTCGTTTTTGATGTCACCAAGAATGGCGAGCGTGTGGCGTATCCCGACACCTTAGTGGGCACGGACTCGCACACCACCATGGTCAATGCACTCGGTGTGTTGGGCTGGGGCGTGGGCGGCATCGAAGCCGAAGCTGCGTTGCTGGGTCAACCGGTGACCATGCTGATTCCGCAGGTGATTGGCTTCAAGTTGTCCGGCAGTTTGCTGCCCGGCTGCACGGCCACCGATCTGGTGCTGACCATTACCGAAATGCTGCGCAAGTTTGGTGTGGTGGATAAGTTCGTCGAGTTCTTTGGTGATGGTCTGAGCAACCTGCCGCTGGCCGACCGCGCCACCATTGCCAACATGTCGCCCGAGTTCGGCAGCACCTGCGCGATGTTCCCCATTGATCGCGAGACCCTGCGTTATCTAGAGCTCACCGGTCGCAGTGCCGAGCACCTACAAGTCGTCGAGGCATATGCGCGCCGCCAACATCTGTGGCGTGAGAACGGGCAGCGTCAGGCCGACTACTCCGCCGTCGTTGAGTTGGATTTGGCCAGTGTTGAACCTTCGCTGGCGGGACCAAAGCGTCCACAGGATCGCGTGCCGCTGCGCATTGCACATCAGGTGTATCAAAGCAGCTTCACCAAAATGGCTGAGGAACGCACGCAGAAAAATCCCGCCGCTACCGGCGTAGCGAAGGCCACTGTGGCAGGCCAGTCATTTGCGGTGAAAGACGGCGCAGTATTGATCGCGGCGATTACCAGTTGCACTAACACTTCCAACCCCGCCGTGATGCTGGCCGCCGGCCTGGTGGCGCGTAAGGCGCGGCAATTGGGCATCACTGCCAAGCCGTGGGTGAAAACCAGTTTGGCGCCGGGTTCACGTGTAGTGACCGACTACCTGCGCAAAGCGGATTTACTGACCGACCTAGAAGCGATTGGCTTTTATACCGTGGGTTATGGCTGCACGACCTGCATCGGCAACTCCGGACCCTTATTGCCAGAGATTTCCGCTGCCGCCAAACAAGCCGATGTCATCGCCTGCTCGGTGTTATCCGGCAACCGCAATTTCGAGGGCCGCGTACATCCCGAGGTGAAGATGAACTTCCTGGCGTCACCGCCGCTGGTGGTGGCGTATGCGCTGGCTGGCACGCTCAACATCGACATCAACAACGATCCGTTGGGTGTGAATGCGCACGGCAAGCCGGTTTACTTGAAAGATGTCTGGCCCACACCGGCCGAAGTGCAAGCCATGCTTGCTCGCGCTGTTGATGCAGCCATGTTCAAACACAGCTATGCCAGCGTGTATGCCGGTGATGCCAACTGGAATGACATCAAGATTCCTGCCGACAAGGTTTATCGTTGGGACGAACTTTCCACTTACGTGAAGAATCCACCCTACTTCACCGACATCACCATGCAGCCGAAGGCGGTGCCCGATATCTATCGCGCGCGTGCATTGGCCGTGTTGGGCGATTCGGTGACCACCGATCACATTTCGCCTGCCGGTGATATTGCCAAGGCCAGCGCTGCTGCGAAGTATTTAATGGAACAAGGCGTCGCTGCGCA
>JANMSB010000434.1:0-2086 GCA_031388915.1 Pseudomonadota bacterium
TTCCCGGCATCGTTCATGTCGATGGGCCGAATCAATGTGTACTTTGAGGCCGCAGCGGTCATCATCTCGCTCACCTTGCTGGGTCAGATCCTCGAGCTGAAGGCGCGCGCACAAACTTCCAGTGCGATCAAGTCACTGCTGGGGTTGTCGCCAAAAACCGCACGCCGCATCAACGCTGATGGCAGCGAAGCAGAAGTGCCCTTGACGCATATTCATGTCGGTGACTCTTTACGCGTTCGGCCCGGTGAGAAAGTGCCGGCGGACGGCGTGGTGATTGACGGCCGCAGCACCGTGAATGAGTCGATGCTTACCGGCGAACCGCTGCCCGTCACCAAGCAGGTCGGCGATAAGCTGATCGGCGCCACGCTTAACACCACCGGCGCGCTGATTATGCGCGCTGAAAAAATAGGTTCTTCCACCGTGCTTGCACAGATTGTGCAACTGGTCGCGCAAGCCCAACGTTCAAAGGCCCCCATGCAACGCATGGCCGATAAGGTAGCTGGCTATTTCGTCGTCACGGTGGTTGCCATCGCGTTGCTGACCTGGGCTGCGTGGGGCGTATTCGGTCCTGAACCGGGATGGGTTTACGGACTCATCAATGCCGTCGCGGTACTCATCATTGCCTGTCCCTGCGCGTTGGGCTTGGCCACACCGATGTCGATCATGGTGGCGACCGGTAGAGCAGCCACGCAGGGCGTGCTGTTCCGCGATGCCGCGGCCATCGAGAACTTTTGCAAGATAGATACCTTGCTCGTCGACAAGACCGGCACCTTGACCGAAGGCAGGCCGGCGTTTGATCGTACGGTTCCCCTGCCCGGATATTCAGTCGACGAAGTACACAGGCTGGCGGCGAGCCTCGATCAGGGTAGCGAACACCCTTTGGCAGAGGCCATCGTGCGTGCGGCTCGCGAGCAAGGCCTGGCGCTGACTCGACCAACTTCATTCGATTCCGACACTGGCATGGGGGTGCGTGGCACGGTGGATGGACGCGCAATTGCATTGGGCAATACTGCGTTGATGACGCAGCTCGGTGTGTCTGTAGCAGCGCTGCAGGTAGTGGCCGAGAAGCTGCGTAGTGAAGGCGCCAGCGTGATGTATCTGGCAGTGGATGCAAAACTAGCCGGCCTCATTGCCGTATCCGATCCGATCAAGGCCAGCACCGGTGAAGCGCTCGCCACACTAAAAGCGGCCAAGATACGCGTGGTGATGGCCACCGGCGATGGACTGACTACCGCCAAGGCGGTGGGGCAGCGCTTAGGGATAGACGAGGTGTATGGCGAAGTCAGTCCGGCTGCCAAGCTCGCCCTGGTGGAAAAGCTGCAACGCGAAGGCCGGATCGTGGCCATGGCGGGCGATGGCATCAACGACGCGCCCGCGCTGGCCAAGGCAGATGTCGGCGTGGCGATGGGCACCGGCACCGATGTCGCCATGAACAGCGCACAGGTCACGTTAGTCAAAGGCGACTTGCGGGGCATTGCGCTGGCTCGCGATCTGTCCGAAGCCACCATTGCCAACATGAAACAGAATCTGGGTTTTGCCTTCGTGTACAACGCGCTGGGTGTACCGCTCGCCGCCGGTGTGTTTTATCCACTCACGGGCTGGTTGCTATCGCCGATGATTGCCGCACTGGCAATGAGCTTGAGTTCGGCATCGGTAATCGGCAACGCACTGCGGTTGAGAAAATAAGGTGGTGGCGCACGTCCGTGTTCACGCCCCTAGGGAACCTCTGATTAACTTGCCACTGTCATTTCGACCGAAGGGAGAAATCTTGCAAGTGATTGATACTCTGGCATCCAGACGAAGCAAGATTTCTCACTGCGTTCAAAATGACAGGTAAATCAGACCCTCGCTAGAGCGCGTTGTTAGAGGGCAGCGAACGTGAAGGCTCTCGCCCTGAGTTTAATGACGTCTCCCGTCGGAACCGATTTCGACGTAAGTTGTACAGACACTAGCGACGCCTGCATTGGTGCCGCAAAGCATGGGAGCACCATAAACAAAAGACGTTCAGCGCAAACCAAGCCCAATGTGGGCCACCGAACAGATGCTTTCATGGCAAGGCATTGACAATGCATGAAAAGCGTTCCAT
>JANMSB010000455.1:0-2620 GCA_031388915.1 Pseudomonadota bacterium
GATGCACGCATCATTCCGCAGGCAACAAAATCCTGGTCAGCAATAACCCCAGCACCGCACCCACCAACTGCGCCAGCACAAAGCCGGCAACATCATCCGGCCTAATCCCGGAAAATGTATCGCTCAAACTACGCGCAATCGTGATAGCCGGATTCGCAAAAGAAGTCGAGGCGGTGAACCAATAGGCTGCGCCAATCCATGCGGGTACTCGTAACGCAGCCACTTGCGCCGTGGCTGAACTCATCACCACCAGTATTAAGCCCGCCGTTGCCACTACTTCAGATAGCCATTGAGCCATGCCACTGCGCACATGCGATGAAGTTTGCAACAACGGCAACTCAAACATGGCATGTGCCAGCAAGGCTCCTGCGCAACAGCCGAGTATCTGCACCAGCGTGTACGCAGCGGCCTGTCGCATGGACAGCTTGCCGCGTAGTGCCTGTATCAAACTGACAGCAGGATTGAAGTGTGCACCACTGATCGGCCCCAGCATGGCGATCAACACACCCAACGCAGCGACGGTGGCCGCCGTATTCGCCAGTAACGCAATGGCCAGATTACCGCCGCTTAAGCGTTCGGCCATGATGCCGGAGCCAATCACCGCCGCCGTTAACAGCATCGAGCCGAGCGCCTCGGCACATAGCCGTCTCATGATGCCCGCTGGACTCTATTCAACTGAACCGATGATGCGCTTCTGACCAAGCGCATCGAGATGATGTTGCAGTTTGATCCGATCCAAGGCACGCAACGGTAAACTGGTCAGCACCTTGATACGGTTCTCCAGCTCCAACAGCGCCTTGCGAAACGCGTAGATCTTGTCGCGATCCGTGCCGGTAGCTGCTGCCGGATCGACCACTCCCCAATGCGCTGTCATGGGTTGGCCCGGCCATATTGGACACACTTCGCCCTTGGCGTTGTCGCATACCGTGATAACGAAATCGAGTTGCGGCGCGTCGGGCTTGGCAAACTCATCCCAGCTCTTGCTGCGCAAGCCTTCGGTTGGCAGCCGCAACCGGTCCAATAAATCGATGGCCAACGGATGCACTTCGCCCTTGGGTTGACTGCCGGCGCTGTAAGCCACGAACTCGCCCTTGCCCCAATGCCTGAGCAAGGATTCCGCCATGATGCTGCGCGCGGAGTTGCCGGTGCAGAGGAATAGGACTCGATAGGGTTGGTCAATCATAACTACCTCAACTTATCGGCACTCACTACCAACAAGAACGTGTTTATCGAAGCATTACTCTACCGCGACCAGAACGTCAGACAGGGCATCCAATGCTTGACGGGCGCGCGCTGCCACGCGCGCATCTTCATCTGAAGTTGCCCGACGCAGTGCAGCTTTGATCGTGCCGTCATCATCGGCCTGTCGCGCCATGTTAAGTAGCGATGCAACGGCGAACATACGATTTTGGCCAGACTGATCGCCACCAAGCACACTGACCAGCGCCTGCACCGATTCTTCCGTCCGGGCTGCATTGCGCAATTTCACGATGGCTTTGCCACGCTCGGTGGGTTCCGACGCACTGGTCGCCTGCATGCTCAGCGTACTGATTTCTTTTACGGTCTCTTCGGACAGATCGTTGGTAGGCGCAAGCGCAGTGACGGGCGCGGTTTGTTCCTGGCCGGGCACAGCAGTTTGCCCAGCAATCAGATGCGTCTGACCAGATGAGGCTGGTTGGGTTGGCGAATCGCCAACACCAGGCGACCGATGATTCGACACGTCTTTAGCCTCGGGCAACAACCTGTCTTGCAAACCGACCAGCCACTGCCCAGAGAGTGATCGGGACTGTGCCGCGGTCCAGTAGTGAAACAAACATCCCACATAGACCATCAGGAATAGTCCAACGTGAAACAAGTAGGTACGCGATGCCATAAAACTTACACGCTACTTCTGCCGTTTCAAGCATTCCAAATCATCCTGGCGACAGCTCTCCTCACCCAGACCGACAACAAACACTTCCAACCAGGAAAGTGCCTCTTGCGCCAATGGTGCGGACTGTTGTTTGCTGGCGGCATCTTCGTCACCAACAGCCATCGCTGCAGAATTACTCGCGCCACTGGCTGCGGCGCTGACACCGGCGAGGCTGGCGCCCAAGCCACCCGCATCAACAGGCACACCTACCGCAACACCGCTAACCTTGATGTTGTCGGCGCCGAGCACTGCGGTTGCAGCGATAGTTAGATTGCCTGCAACAATGCCGGCGTCGCCTGCGTTCACTACGCCGCGCGGCGCAGCCAGCACCACATTGCCTTGTAAGAATTCGGCTGTGGTATTACGTGTTTGAATACCGCTGCCCGCCAGCGAGGCGCTGTAAATCACGCTTGGACGACCATCCTGATCATAGTTGATCACTGCCTTGGGTGCCGAGATCGCGGTCTTAGCGCCACGACCGGCGTCGATATCGCCATTGGATGACCACACGACGATGTCGCTGTTGTTGATGGCAAACACTCTCGATTCATTCACCAGCAGATCTTTATCCATGATGATGCCGATATCGCCGCCACGTTGCGTGGCGATGCCCAATTCGCCAGCGGCTTTGGTAATGCCAAACGAACTGGGTGGACTGGCCAGACCCGCATTCACCCCGCCACCGGGCGTCAACAAGGTGATGTCACC
>JANMSB010000485.1:0-3156 GCA_031388915.1 Pseudomonadota bacterium
CGCTCAGTGACCGGAACGTGCCCTCCGGTCACTGAGCGGAGTCCCACAGGGATAACCTTCGGCCTTCGAAGTGTCTTGAGTATGGCGGCGTGCATCTCACCCTTCGCGCTCAATAGCGCGATAGCCAATGTCGCGGCGATATTGCACGCCTTGCCAGGTGATGGCGTCGGTCAGGGCATACGCTTGTTGTTGCGCAGCCTTGACGGTGTCGCCCATGCCGACAGCACACAGCACGCGGCCGCCGCTGGTGACGACTTGGTTGTTCTGCAGGCGTGTGCCGGCATGAAACACTTTGCCGGGCAGCGTGGCGGCGTGATCCAGGCCGTTGATGACATCGTCCTTGCGCGGCGTGTCGGGATAGTTGCCGGCCGCCATCACTACACCCAAGGCGGCTTGCGGAAGCCAGTCGATATTTACTTGATCCAGCTTGCCATCCAGCGCGGCATCGCACAGCACGGTGAGATCGGAGTTGAGTCGGGTCATCACGGGTTGTGCTTCGGGATCGCCGAAGCGGCAATTGAACTCGATGACTTTGGGCGCGCCATCCGGCGCAATCATCAAGCCTGCATACAGGAAGCCCACGTAAGGTGTGCCGTCTTGAATCAATCCACGTACGGTCGGTTCCATCACTTCACGCATGATGCGTGCATGCACGGCAGGCGTTACCACGGGTGCGGGTGAGTACGCGCCCATGCCACCGGTGTTCGGACCGGCGTCGGCATCGAGCAGGCGCTTGTGATCTTGAGAAGTGGCAAACGGCAGAATGTGCGTGCCATCGACCATGGCAATGAAGCTGGCTTCTTCGCCTTCCAAAAATTCTTCAACGACGACCGTATTGCCTGCGGCGCCAAACTGTCCAGCGAACATGGCTTTGACGGTGTGGACTGCTTCTTCTTGAGTTGTGCAAATGATTACGCCCTTGCCGGCAGCAAGGCCATCAGCTTTCACTACCAGTGGTGCGCGCTGTGCACGTATCCAGGCTTCATCCAGCGTGGCGGCCGTGAAGGTGGCGTAAGCGGCAGTGGGAATGTGGTGCTTCTTGAGGAAGTCTTTGGTGAAGGCTTTGGAGCCTTCGAGTCGTGCTGCTAGTTTGCTCGGGCCAAAGCAACGCAGGCCGGCTTGCTTGAAGGCATCCGTCACGCCCAATACTAATGGTCCTTCCGGGCCGACGATGGTGAGGTCGATCTGGTTGTCGCTGGAGAATTTCACCAGGCCGGCAATGTCATCCACAGCAATGGCGACGTTACTCACCTTGTTTTCCAGGGCGCTGCCGGCGTTGCCGGGCGCAACGTAGATGTGCGCAACGCGCGGCGACTGTGCCACTTTCCAAGCCAGTGCGTGTTCGCGTCCGCCGTTACCGATGATGAGAACGTTCATAAGATTAGCTATGCCTTGTAGGCTGGGATGCAATCCCAGCATCTCGCGCGCAAGCTGGGTTTTCAACCCAGCCTACATCTGATGCTCGCATCAATGCCGGAAATGCCGCATGCCGGTGAGCACCATGGCAATGCCATGTTCGTTCGCTGCGGCAATGACTTCGCTATCGCGCACTGAGCCACCCGGTTGAATCACGGCTTTGATGCCGAACTCGGCGGCCACATCCAGTCCATCTCTAAACGGGAAGAACGCATCCGAGGCCATCACACAACCGCTGACCGTCAACCCTTCGTCCTTGGCTTTGATCGCGGCAATGCGCGTTGAATACACGCGACTCATCTGTCCGGCGCCGACGCCAATGGTCATGTTGTCATGCGCGAACACAATGGCGTTCGACTTCACGAACTTGCACACCTTCCACGCAAATTCCAGGTCGCGTAGTTCTTCGGCGGTGGGCTTACGCTCGGTGACGACTTTCAGGTCGGGCACGTTCACCATGCCCTGATCGCGGTCCTGTACCAACAGACCACCATTGACGCTGCGTACTTCGTAGTGGCTTTTGCCATCGTTGAGATGTCCGGTGACCAGCAGGCGGACGTTTGCTTTCTTCTTGCACAGCTCGATGGCCTCTGCTTCTGCGCCGGGAGCGATGATCACTTCCACGAACTGACGTTCGAGAATGGTCGAGGCAGTGACGACATCCAACGGCCGATTAAACGCAATGATGCCGCCAAACGCGGAAGTGGGGTCGGTTTTATAGGCGCGATTATAGGCTTCAATGAGGTTTGCGCCCACGGCCACGCCGCAGGGATTGGCATGTTTAACGATCACGCAGGCGGGCGCATCAAACTGACGAACGCATTCCAGCGCAGTGTCACTGTCGGCGATGTTGTTGTACGACAGCTCCTTGCCCTGCAACTGCGCGGCGCTGGCCACGCTGGCGCCCCTGTTTGCAGCGGCGTGGGCATCGCTCGCGGCATAAAACGCGGCCTGCTGATGCGGATTCTCGCCATAACGCAAATCCATGCGTTTGCGGAATTGCAGCGGCAATAAATCGGGAAACTCGTTGCCGCCCCCTGTTGTGCTATGGGTCACCTTGGTGAGATAGCTGGACACCATTGCATCGTACTGCGCCGTGTGGGTGAACGCCTTGGCGGCCAGGCGCTTGCGGCTGGTTTCGGTAACGCTGCCATTATGAGCGTTCAGCTCATCGATAATGACGCCGTAATCCAGCGGGTCTACCACAATCGCAACGCGATCATGATTCTTCGCCGAGGCGCGCACCATGGCCGGGCCGCCGATGTCGATGTTTTCGATGGCGTCTTCATAAGTGCAATCGGGTTTGGCAATGGTGGCCGCGAACGGATACAGATTCACCACCACCAGATCGATGGCGTCGATGCCATGTTGCTTCATTACCGCTTCATCGACGCCGCGCCGACCCAGCAAGCCACCATGAATTTTCGGATGCAATGTTTTGACGCGACCATCCATGATTTCCGGAAAGCCGGTGTGTTCGGAAACCTGGGTGACGGCAATGCCATGTTGTGCCAGCAGCGCCGCGGTGCCGCCGGTAGACAAAATCTCAATATGACGTTCTTGCAGCGCGTGTACGAAATCCAGCAAACCCTCTTTATTGGAAACGCTGATCAAGGCGCGTTTAATCGTTGTGCTCACGTTTGACTCATTGAAAAATTAAAAGGGGTGCGTGTTGCCGTGGAAAAATTGTAGGAGCGGGCCATGCCCGCGATTCAATTCGCGAGCATGGCCCGCTCCTAC
>JANMSB010000513.1:0-5831 GCA_031388915.1 Pseudomonadota bacterium
TGGTGCTGTACTTCTATCCGCGCGACAACACGCCCGGCTGCACTACCGAAACTGCGGCGTTTCGCGATCTCTATGCGCAATTCAAAAAAGCCGGCATCGAAGTGGTGGGCGTGTCCGCCGACAGTATGGCGTCACATGAAAAGTTCAAAGCCAAATTGCAACTGCCGTTTGAATTGTTATCGGACGGCGAACACACCGCCTGCCAACTCTTCGAGGTCTACCAAGAAAAATCTTTGTACGGCCGCAAATTCATGGGCATTGAACGCAGCACGTTCTTGATCGACAGCAGCGGCAAGCTGCGACACGAATGGCGCAAAGTCAAAGTTCCCGGACATGCCGAGGCCGTGTTGGCCGAGGCACGCAAGCTGTAACCCGCACGTCAACACAACGCTACCAGGAGTTCGAATTGGCTAAGGCAAAACGCTCGGTAAAGGCTGCCCCACAACGTCGTTTGTTTGTGCTCGATACCAACGTGCTGATGCACGACCCCACCGCGATTTTCCGCTTCGACGAACACGATATTTTCATCCCCATGATCGTGCTGGAGGAACTAGATGCCGGTAAAAAAGGCGTTTCGGAAGCCGCGCGCAACGTGCGTCAAGTCAGCCGCTTTCTCGATGAGTTGATGGCCAACGCCAATAAGGAACAAATCGATCAAGGCCTGCCGCTACCCGCCTCCGTTCGCAACATGAACGGCACCAAGCGTCAGAAACCTTCCACCGGCCGTTTGTATTTCCAAACCCGCGTGCTTAGCAGCGGCTTGCCAGCCACGCTGCCCGGCAGCGGCGCCGACAATGCCATTCTTGGCCAGACCCTGGCGCTAAAAAAAGAACATCCGCACTCGCATATCACCCTGGTGTCCAAGGACATCAATCTGCGCATCAAAGCCTCGATCGTCGGCGTGCATACCGAGGACTACTACAGCGACAAGACCATTGAAGATGCCGATCTGCTGTACACCGGCCTGCAGGAACTGCCCGCTAACTTCTGGGAAAAACATGGCAAGGGCATTCATTCCTGGCAGGAGCACTCGCACACTTTTTATCGTGTCAAAGGACCGATGATTCGCGACTGGCACGTCAACCAGTTCCTGTACCAGCCCGACGCTAATGGCTTCGACGCCATCGTGCGCAAAGTCGACGACAGCAATGCCGTACTGCAGGTGGCGCGCGACTATCGCACCGAACGCCACAATGTGTGGGGCATCACCGCGCGCAATCGTGAGCAAAATTTTGCGCTCAACATGTTGCTCGATCCGGAAATCGACTTCGTCACCATCCTAGGTCCAGCCGGCACCGGCAAAACCTTGTTGACGCTGGCCGCCGGACTAGCGCAAACGTTGGAAAACAATCGCTTCAGCGAAATCATCATGACTCGCGTGACCATTCCGCTCGGCGAGGACATCGGCTTCCTGCCCGGCACCGAAGAAGAAAAAATGGAACCGTGGATGGGCGCCTTGATGGACAACCTGGAAGTGCTCACGCACAGTCAAGAAGGCGGCAGTTGGGGCCGCGCTGCGACCAACGATTTGCTGCGCAATCGCATCAAGATCCGCTCCATGAACTTCATGCGCGGCCGAACCTTCTTGAATCGCTACCTGATTATCGATGAAGCGCAGAACCTGACGCCCAAGCAGATGAAAGCACTGATCACCCGCGCCGGTCCGGGCACCAAGCTGGTGTGTCTGGGCAATATCGCGCAGATCGATACGCCGTACCTGTCCGAAACCACCTGCGGACTCACTTACGTGGTGAATCGCTTCCGCGATTGGGGGCATTCGGGTCACATCACGCTGAAACGTGGCGAGCGTTCGCGCTTGGCGGATTATGCTTCGGAACATTTGTGATGCGATTGTACTTGGGGGGCGCGAACCTATGCGTTCCCCGCAAGTCGAACCGACAGTCCGATTTGTGTTGAGAGACTAAGCGTGACCCGACTAGCTTCATTTTTCATGCCGCTATTGAGCCTCCTGAGCGTGGCGTTGCCCGCTCACAGTGCCGATTACAATCTGCCCGATATCGGCACGCAGGCTAACGCCACGATCTCTCTCGAAGATGAATATCGTCTCGGCAGCATGGTGGTGCGTGGCTTGCGTGACCAGGGCCAGATTCTGGATGACCCGGAATTAAACGAATACATACAGTCCTTGGGTCTGCGGCTGTCCAGCCAAGCGACCACGGCCGGTCAGTCCTTCCAGTACTTCATCGTCAAGGACCCGGAAATCAATGCCTTTGCCCTGCCCGGCGGTTTCGTTGGCATCAATGCCGGCTTGCTGCTGGCGAGCCGCAATGAAAATGAACTGGCCGGCGTCTTGGCGCACGAAATCTCGCATGTCACACAGCGCCATGTCGCACGCAGCATTGCCGAACAAGGACGTAACAGCGTGGTCTCCACCGCAGCGCTGCTGGCTGCCATCTTGTTGGGGGCAGCGACGGGTGGCGATGCAGCCATTGCGGGGCTTGCCGCTGCGCAGTCCATGGCGTTGCAGAGTCAAATGAGCTTCTCACGCGCCAATGAAACTGAAGCTGATAATGTCGGCATTACTTTGTTGACTCGCGCCGGCTTCGATCCCAACGGCATGTGGCAGTTCTTCGAAGTGTTGCAACGTCAAAATGGCACGGTCAATGAAGCCGACATCCCGGCGATTCTGCGCAGCCACCCGGTGACCTTGGAGCGTATTGCCGAAACCCGCGCCCGCGCCAGCAACAACGGCGCGCACAATTCCGCTGACAGTCTCAGCTACGCGATGATGCGCGAACGCATGCGCGTGCTAATGACGCCTGCCGGTGAAGATCCACGTCAGTACTACAGCCGCGATGCCAAGGAAAATACCAAGGGCCAAAGCAAGGACTATAGCCGCAGCGATACCGCCAAGTTATATGGCAAGGCGTTGGCGGATATAAACGCGGGCGATGCCAAAGAAGCGGTGCGCATTATGCAGAAGCTGCAAAGTCGCGATACCACCGTCATGCAATTTCACGCCGCGCTGGGTCAGGCGCAGTTGGCTGCAGGCGATAACCAGGACGCGATCGCTACCCTGGCGCGCGCGCGCGAGCTGTTCCCGCGCAATGTGCCGATTACGGTTCGCTATGCCGAAATACTGATGCGCACCGGCAACCCCAAACTCGCCCATGAAGTATTGCTCGACCTGTTCAACAATGTGCCGCCGACGTTGGAGCAAGCCAAACTGATCGCCCTGGCCGCCAACTCCGCCGGCGATGTGGGCGATGCTTACTACTATATGTCCGAATATCACATTATCGGCGGTGACCTGTCGCTCGCAGTGAGCCAATTGCAAATGGCCTTAGCAACGCCGAATCTGACGCCGGTGCAGCGCGCACGCTTTGAAGCCCGCCTGGAAGAAATCCAACGCGCCATGCCACGTAAGAACCGCTACGACATGCAGCAGGCTGGCGGATCCGGTGGCGGAAGGTAGTGACTGAACCAATAGATGAACTGATACACTCGGCAAAATAACTTCAGCCGTTCGATTGCGAGACCGCCTTGATGCCACGCTTGCCGCGTTCGCTAGTACTTGTTTGTCTATTATCGGTAGCCCTGTTGAGCGGTTGTGCCACTGCGCCTGGCCGCACCACCAGCGATGATCCCTGGCAGGGGTTGAATCGCAGCATTTATAAGTTCAACGACGCGCTGGATCGCGCTGCCATCAAACCGGTGGCGCAGGGCTATCAAAAGATTACACCGAGTTGGCTGCGCACCGGTCTGAACAATTTTTTCAGCAATCTGGAAATGCCCTGGACCATGGTCAACGACTTGCTGCAAGGCAAGCCGCAAATGATGGCGCAGGACACCTGTCGCCTAGTGCTCAACACCGTGGTGGGCTTGGGTGGGTTTATCGATGTCGCCGACCATTTCGACCTTGGCGAACACAAAGAAGACTTCGGTCAGACACTGGCCGTATGGGGTGTGCCATCCGGCCCCTATTTGATGCTGCCGTTCTTGGGACCCTCGACCGTGCGTGACGGCTTTGGCCGCGTACCCGGCTACTATGGCCAGCCGCTGCGTTACGCGGAAATACCGTGGGAAACCAAGACAGCCCTCTCTGTCCTGGATGTGGTGAATACGCGCACCAAGTTGCTCAGTGTTGAGGACGCCTTGAGTCAGGCCTACGACAAGTATGGTGTGACGCGCGATGCTTGGTTACAACGACGCGAATATCTGATCTACGACGGCAATCCACCCGAGTTGGCGTTGGATGAAGATGCAGAAGACATGGAATCCGCCGATGACAGCGCTGCGGACAATTCACCAGCGACTGAATCACCTGAACCGTCAGAGCCATCTGCTGCGGCCGAACCAACGGCGCCATCTGCGCCGTAGCCAAACAGGGCATTAGCATTAGTCGAGGCGGCGCACAGTCAGTGACTGCAAGGCAGCACCCGCCTCATCCAGTTCGATCACCAACTCCATCGCTTGGCAACATACTTGGCAGTCTTCAACGTAGGTGCACGAGCCATTGGCCAGATCGATACTGGTGATAAAGCTTTCACCGCAATAAGGACAACTCAGCGACGTGAATTGTGTGGGCGCGCCGGAATCGCCACTGACCGTATCCGGTTCGAACACGGGTTCTAGTCCATAGAGCGCATCAATGGCTTGTTCGTCCATGCCCAGCGGCGGTCGAACATTCGGTGGTGACTTGGCAGCTCGCTTACGTTTCATGACTGCCCACGCCGAGAACTTAAGAACACGCGCCGTTAGCGCAGCGCATGACGACCGGCTAAAGCATGCGCCAGGGTGCCGCCATCAACGTACTCCAACTCACCGCCCACGGGTACGCCATGCGCGATGCGACTGGGCTTAACCTGATGGCGATTGGCCATCTCGGCGATGTAGTGCGCGGTGGCCTCGCCTTCCACTGTGGGGTTGGTGGCCAGAATCACTTCCTTGATTTCGCCATCGCGCAAAATACTGTCGAGCTGCGGCAAGCCGAGTTCTTCGGGGCCGATGCCATCCAGCGGCGATAAATGTCCCATCAACACGAAATACAAACCGCGATAAGAAGCAGACTGTTCTACTGCTGCCACATCCGCCGGCGATTCCACCACGCATAGCAAGGTGCGATCACGCGCCTGATTGGCGCATACCGGGCACAGTTCCGCTTCAGCAAACATGCGACAGCGATGACATTGGCCTACTTCCGTTGCCGCAGTTTGTAACGCCGTCGCCAAGCCCTGTGCGCCCAGCCGATTGCGCTCCAGCAAATAAAAAGCCATACGTTGCGCCGACTTCGGCCCCACACCAGGTAGCACGCGCAACGCTTCAATCAAACGCAGTAACGACGGTGGATAAAGCATCGAACCTCGTAGGGACGACTCGCGAGCCGTCCTTTCTTAAATATCTGCAAAGAGGGCAGCTCACGAGCTGTCCCTACGAAATCAAAACGGCAGTTTCATACCGGGTGGCAACGACATACCGGCCATGGCGCCTTGCATTTTTTCCTGCGTCGCTTTTTCTACCTTGTGTACGGCATCGTTGATCGCCGCGGCAATGAGATCTTCCAGCATGTCTTTGTCGTCGCCCATCAAGCTTGGATCGATCTGCACACGACTGACTTCATGTTTACCGTTCATGGTGACTTTGGCCATGCCGCCGCCCGATTCGCCCGTACAGACGATGGTGGAAATTTCTGCCTGCGCTTTCTGCATATTGGCTTGCAGCATCTGCGCCTGCTTCATCATGTTGCCGATTCCGCCTTTCATATCATTTGCTCCAACTCAATTTTCAATGATTAATTTTCAATGGGTTTAATCGATTCCGGCTGCACCACGGCGCCGAACATATCCACCATCTGTTGCACATTGGGATCG
>JANMSB010000516.1:0-3583 GCA_031388915.1 Pseudomonadota bacterium
CCATATTCGAAATCGATGATGTTCACGGCCGGGATGCCGGCTTTCAAGAAGGGCACATGATCGTCTTCGATCAAATAGCTGCGATCAACGAATTGCTCTGTATAGCCAAGTTCGCCTGCCGTGTTCCAGAAGGCGCTCACCAACCAGGGCGACGATGCTGCTTCGCGCGCGATAGTCAGCTCCCTGTCGCCGATCATGTCCAGCAAGATCATCGCCTTGACATGATGCAAACGTTTTTCCGCGCGCAGCCGCTCCACCATATACCGACTGCCGTAAGTATTATCGCCGCCGTGTAAGCACTCATCCCACTCTTCACAGAATGCCTCTTCGCCATCGAAGAAGACGAATTGATACGTAAAACGTGATTTCTGTTTTCGGCTCGCCATCACACGCGCAATCTCAAGCAGCGCGGCGGTGCTCGATCCACCGTCGTTGGCGCCGAGGAAGCGGACGTTCTTCAGATGCTTGGTATCGTAGTGACTGGCAATAACGATCAAATTCGAAGTCTCACCCACCAGCTCCGCGACGATATTTTTCATCTTCACTTTGCCGTGCGGCGTTAGCGATGTGAATACATCGAGTCTGACTTGCACACCGTAGCTCTGCAGCTCTCGCACCAGATATTCCCGCGTCTTTTCCAGTGCGGGAGAGCCAGACGGACGTGGGCCGAAGCTGACCTGCGTGTAAACGTGCCTGAGCGCCCGCTCACCGTCGAAGTCGGTAGTGGTTTTACGTTCGCTAGACCCGGTTTCTGCCGCTGGACTGTTTGCGCCGTGCGCTGTGGGTGAGGCTACAGCATTGTCGAAAATGAAGTAGAGAGCCCAGACCAGTAACAAGCAGAGGCGGCGACCGCAGGTTGTAAGTCGTAAGTGGTTGCTCATTCGAAAAACTGCTGGTGAGGCATACGCCCCACCAGCAGTCTCCAATCGTACGCTATGCCTTATTAACAAGGGCGGCCGCCTTGGCGCGGGATGTAGGTGCAACCGTTCGGACCCGACGGGGTTACCGGGCCGCGTTGACCGCCCGCAACTGTTTTCTGTTCCTTCTCGGTTAGCAGTTTCAGCATGTTCTGCCCGACTTGCTTCTTGCCGTTGTTGTTCTGACTCATCGTCGTAACTCCTTGTTGTATGCTCCCTTATCGTAGTGACGCATCCGGTCGGGAGCGGCCCCCGAATGCGATACCTCTCTTGAGGTTCAGTTACTGCGATCACGATACGGCCGCTCACGCAGCCATAGTGTTGCGATCCATTTCTCGCCCTCATGCACGGCGGTGCCGCCATGCAGCGAAGCCATATCCATGCTGCCGTCGGGCAGTCGGTAGGCAAAGTACGCCGCGCTGCCTCGGCACGGCAGCAACTCAAGTCTGGCGATGTCGAAACTCGTCGCGCCACCGCCCACTACATCGCTGAGATAGAGCAAGACCGTACCGATGCGCTGACCAGCATGCTCGAGTGCTTGTCGGTCGTGCGGTTTGGTCGGTTGATCGAAGTAGTCCCAGTGCGGCGTAAAGCGCTCGCCAGGGCGATAGCGGACGACGGATAACTCTTCCATGTTCTCGACCGACCAGCCAACGAGCGTAGCGATGCGCGCCTCGACGTTATCCAACAACGCAGCGCAGCCGGGCGCGAGGAAGGTGCCGCTGCTCGAACGCGCTTCAAGATCGACGACGTCACCGTCGTCGCTCATCACACGATTGGCATCCAAGTTCGCTTGCGCGAGATCGATCAGACCAGCGCATTCCTCAGACGACAACACCTCGTCAAACAGCGCCAGCTCCGGACACGCACAGGTCAGCCGCACGCGCGCGCTACGACCATCGCCAAGCGGTCGGTGCGCCGCAGCGGCGGCCAGTCGCGGCGTAAGTGGCGTAGGCGTGGGTGCGGCTAGGGTAGCGCGATCCAGTAGCATGTCGTGGCGCGCGGCGCCGAAGTGCTGGATCAACTTCCAAACGGCTTCCTGCAACCGCGATGGTTCGAGCGTGCTCCGCAACGGGCCGCGCTCATGACGCAATAGGCCAAGCGCGGCCAACACACGCGCCTCGTGCGACCCCCAACCATCGGCCTCCATCGCGCGGGCGATTGCCTCCACGCTCAACGTGTTACTGGCTACCGCCTCGCGAATCCATGCATCTAAAGCATCGTCGTCGAAGCTGTCTGCGTCAATGCCCTCGGGCTCGATGAGCAAACTACTATGTGCGTCCATGTGCGCTCCTTCGTTGCAACTATCGATTCTGCTTCTGTCTGCGCAGTAGCTCGATTGTTCATCGAGCAGCCCACAGCGGTTCCCCCCAGGACACCAACGCAGAGCACCAACGAAACTTGTTAATCGCGTTTCACTATTGGATTCTGATAATCATTGATCAGCCCATAGCCAAGCAATGCAGAATCTTGAATAGAGCGTATTGGCACTGCGGTTAACCGCTATTTGCGGCGCGTGCGTTTCGCGCAATGGCAACATCCAACTCACTGTTGCCGAATGATCGCGGCAATAGCGGCGACCGTATCGAGATTCTTCAGGAATTTCGGGTGGTCGCCGGGCACCACGGCAACATCCAGCTTGCTGTTCATCAGACGCGACCACTGCAGCGCCCGCTCAGCTCGAAAATCTTCTGGGTCACCCTCTGGTTGAATCATCCATATGCTCTTTACTGAAGGTGCTTGAAACAACGGCACTGCGTGATACTCGCGGTAGGCAAGCCAGGTGGTGTGCACGCCGCGTATCAAGAGTTCAAAAATCTCTGGCGTCACACCGCGCGGCAATAACGCTGAGGCATCCTTGCGATCATGGGGCCATGCAAAATCAGCAGCGGCATGCACGGTTTTGTCCGGCAGGGGCCACATGCTTTGCGACAACGCCATTAAAGGTTGTGCTGCCTCGCGGGATAGTTCGAAGGCATCCCAGAGCAGATCGCGCCAGACATTCCAGAAATCTGCCGTATGGTCGTAACCTGCGAAATCAACCGGTGCGCGGCAATAAGGATCAAGCAAAAAAAGGCGCTCGATCTGGCGCCCGCGTATGGCCAGTGCGTTCAGCAAGCTATGCAGTAATGCGCCGCCGGCCGAATAGCCGGCCAGATTCAATGGTCCTGATGGACACAGCCGTTCAATCTCGTCCAGCAACACTCCGGTCATCTGCGTCATCGCCGGTGGGCCACCGTGATCGTACTGCAGCCCCGATACGTGAACTCCATACACCGTTACGTGCGTTGCCAATGCTCGCGCCAGCGGCGCGAATACCGTGGCAACACCGCCAATCGGGGGGAAACAAAACAAGGGCGGCATAGCAGCAGCACCGGAATTCAATTTTAGGGTGCGCTGCTGAGGCGCGTCGTAAGATTGCTCGAGCAGATCGCGCATTCCTGTCACCGTATGACAGTTGAGCAGCGTGGCGAGAGAAATCTCCACACCAAACTGCTCATTGATCAATACCAGCAGCCGCGCCGCACTCAATGAGCCACCGCCCAGCTCAAAAAAATTATCCTCCGTCCCCACGTGATCCACACCCAGCACACGCTTCCACATTTCAACCAGCGCCTGCTCCTGCGCGTCCCGAGGTTCGGTGCGGTTCCTGGACGTGAACCCGG
>JANMSB010000522.1:0-4447 GCA_031388915.1 Pseudomonadota bacterium
GGAAGATTTAGAGGGTGCGGTCATCGATGTCACCGGCACACTTAAGTTCGCCGCGGATCGCAGCTACGAACTGAATACATTGGTAGCAGCGCGCAACACCACGCCAACCAACATTGCTGAGAGCATGCAGGTGTTGGGCCCGCCTGATGCTCAGGGCCGCCGACCGTTATCGGTGTCGGGCACGATGTAGTAACCGTAGGGGCGGCTCGAGAGCCGCCCTCATAATGTTGTCCCAGATTAAGGCAGGGCGGTTCGCGAACCGCCCCTACGCCTCGCTCTGCAACATCTTTTTCGCCTGCGCTAATTCCTGTTGTTGCGCGGCGCTTAAGGTCGGATAACTAAGCTGCATATCCTTCAGCGTATCGACAATGATGTCGGCGATGATCAAACGCGAATTTTCTTTGTCGTCAGCCGGCACGACATACCACGGCGACAGCTTGCTGCTGGTCGCAGCAAGACAGGCAGCATAAGCCTGCAGGTACTGCTTCCAGCACGCGCGTTCTTTCAAATCGCCTAAGCTGAACTTCCAGTTTTTCTCGGGTTCTTCGATGCGCTTCAAGAAGCGCTTACGCTGTTCATCTTTGGAAAGATGCAGGAAGAACTTAATAACACGCGTGCCGTTACGCGCCAGATGATTCTCCATCTCGACGATGGATTGATATCGGTCCGACCAGAGCTGTGCCAACTTTTTCGGCGCCACACTCAAGCCCTGTGCCTGCAATAGCTCAGGATGCACGCGCACGATCAGCACTTCCTCGTAGTAAGACCGATTGAAAATGCCGATGCGCCCGCGTTCCGGCAAGCTGCGCGTGGTGCGCCACAGGAAATCGTGATCCAGCTCTTCGGCGCTGGGATGCTTAAAGCTGAACACTTGGCAGCCCTGCGGGTTGACGCCCGACATCACATGCTTGATGGCGCTGTCCTTGCCGGCGGCATCCATGGCCTGAAAAATAACCAGCAGTGCTTGCCGATTGTCCGCGTACAGGGTGTTTTGCAGTTCGCGCATCTCGGCAATTTGTTGTTGTAAAAGCTCTTGATAATGCTGCTTGGAGCTGTGCAACGATTCAATGCGCGTTGGCCAATCTTTGAGGTCAACTTTCTGGTTCGGTTTGACACGGAATTGTTTCAGTTGCATACGGTGCTCCATAAAGCCAGTGGCTGAATCCTATGACCGAAACCAGCAATAACACACCCTGCCCCGGCCAGCGCATCCTGAGCAGCGCAGCGAGCCGCTATAAACCGTCACCGAAGATCCGGATGCACCGAGGCGCGCACGGTGCGCCTGCCAATCGACTAATTCAAGCCTGAACTGATTCTGCAAGAGGAACAAGTCGAGCACACCATCGTGGTCTTCGACAGCACCCGTATTCGAGAGTCAGTCACTTCGCAGTTGGAAGTGGAACGGTTGGCGCATGAACTTACCCGGCAGCCAAATGACCCGGAGTTGCGACGATGGCTGAAGGTTGCACAACGTCTGTTAGCCAAGCGTCAGTACTACAAGGTAGCGCACACCATCCGAAAATCGATGGCGCCAAAGAGGGACTGGCCGTCATTGCCACACATCTCAAAGCGTAATCGGTCGCCAAACCGCATCCAGGGCGTTCTCGGTTCGCCCATTTCGATCAACTCCAACGCGCGACGCTCGGCGAGACAGGTCGATCCCACCTCGCGATAGTTGCTGTTGGAGAATGTACCCGTACCGAGCACCATGCCAGCGCCCAGGTTGCGGTTGTAAGCAATATGCGCAATCAACTGGCCGAAGGAGAAATCCATCTGCCCGCCGTTGGGATGACCGAATAACTCGCCGTTGCGATGCACCTGCATGTCCAGATGCACACGGCCATCGCGCCAGGCATCACCAAGTTCATCCGGCGTCACTGCCACCGGCGCGAATACCGAGGCAGGTTTGGCCTGGATGAAACCGAAACCAAGTTTCAGTTCGCGAAACAGGTGTGTGCGCATGCTGACATCATTGAACAGGGTAAACAGCCTGATGTGACGTTCGGCATCGGCAGCGCTGGTGCCCATTGGCACATCGTCCAGCACCACTGCCAGTTCGCCTTCGAAGTCGGCATTGTCGCTTTCGGTCGGAAAAACATAATTGTCCACCGGACCGCGAAAGTCATCGGCTTGGCGCTGGATCAGAATGGGTACACCCGGTTGCTTTTCCACCGTCAGATTGAACGCCTGCTCCATGATGTTGCCGTGATTCAGAAACGCCGAGGCATCGATGAATTGATACGCGCGCGGCAACGGCGCCATCGCTAGACGTGCATCGAAGGCGAACGCCTCGGCAATGCGAGCATTATTCAGCTCGTGATAACGCGCCTGCAACACCGGCTCGACGTCGCGCCAGTGCTCGATGGCATATTGCATGGTGGGCGCAACGGCACCGGCTTCGACCGCCAGCGTCAAATCACGCGATACGATGACCAGACGTCCGTCACGGCTGTCGTTTTTGAGGGTGGCTAATTTCATCGCTGCGAATCTCGTGTTGCGGTTTAATTTGCGAACCATGGTAGGTAAACAGGTGTCGCGCATCCAATCGATACGCTGGATAACCTGTATTGCGCGCAGTTATTCAAACCGCAGCAGTGCCGCTACAGCACCGCGCCACCATCTACGTGATAGGTCTGCCCGGTGATGAATGCCGCGTCATCGGAACACAGGAAGGACAGCCCGCCGGCGGCACCGGTCACCACCGCGACACGATCCTGATGCTTCAAGGTCACTGTCATGATTCCTTTTCCCGGTTCGATTTACGGAATGGCAGCGTGGCAAGAAATGCCAGTTGCTTCACACCCAGTAACTTCAAACCAGCGCGTGCCGAGGCGGCATCCAGTCGCGCCTCCATGGGCATGGTGCCGAAGCTCTTACCCTTGATAACCAGTTCATCGCCGACGCGCTGCATGGAATCCACCCGCATCAGTTCTTCATTGGCGGCGCCACGCAACACCATGCCATCATCCGACTGCGCAGTCGTTGCTAGTGGCGCGTCGTGACGCACACCGGCTGCCACACTGCCGAAGTCCATGCCGAGCTGCTCGAACATCTTGATGGCCGTAGCGCGGCCTGCGCCATACACGCCGCCACCCGGATGCTGAAACGGGCCGGCCAGAAACAGGCGCTCCACTCCCGGCACCGTGAATTGACCAAGATCGGGTGTGGGTCGATGCCCGGCGCTCATGTGAAAGTACGGCGCCACACCATGCACATCGCCGCGCATCATGCTGTTGGGGCTGCTGCGTTCGAGATCCACCGGACTGACGACGACGCGGCTGATGATGTTGTCGGCGGTAAGATTGGCCACGTACTTGCGGTAATGCGCCAGCGATAAATCGGCGATCTCCTCCTTGAAGTCATCCCAGTGTCGGCCTGCCCAGCGTGGGTCCTTGACCTCATAGGGAGCGAAGGTGATGCCATGGAACATACCCGCGCCCGGTGGTACGCGCGTCTTGTCGCCGATGCTTTCATCACCACCGGCACACAACCTGCGCTGCGTAATCAGACCACGCTTCATGTCATCGAAATCAGCCAGCATTTCATCGAGGCGGTCGGTGGCCATGAACTCGAGCATGGTGGCGTAACCGACTTCTTCACCGGCATAGAACTGCGCGTTCTGCTTCAGATCGTAGTGACTGACCATGATGGAGAATGGCGCCAGGCTGCATCGCTCGGCGCGTTTGAGCACCGGCTCGGGCACACCCTCGACAAACTTGCGGATCACATGCGGATGGATGGCGCCGATCACGGCATCTTTCGCGCGGATCTCCTCACCGTCCACCAGTTGCGCGCCCACTGCCCGGCCACCGCTGACCAGAATGCGCGACACCTCGGCATTGCAACGCACCACACCACCATGGCTTTCGATGCAACGCACCAGCGATTCGGTCAACTTACCACTGCCGCCAACCGGCTGACTCACCCCGTAGGTATGAATGATGCCCGGCATCAACAACACACCCATGCCCGTGCCCAGTTCGCTGGGACATTGCAGGTTCTCGCTCACCAAGCGCAGTAGATGAATCTTGATGCGATCATTTTCGTACAGATCATTGACCAGGCTCAGGCAATCGCGCGCCATGTATTCCAGCATCAGCCGGCCTTCATCGCTGCGATCCAGCATGGCCACCAGCTCACCCAGCGGCGGTGGCGGTGCGTACAACCCAGGCATGAACACCTTAAGAATGTCGGAACTCATTTTTACGAACTGGCGATATGTCTCCGCATCCTTGGCTGAGTACTTCGCAAAACCTTCGCAGGTCTTGTCGAGATCCTTGTAGGTGAACAGCGCGGTCTGGTCGGGGAAGATCGTGGCGTGCGGCACCGGCGAGTAGTGGTACTTCAGGCCATGCTTCGATAACAGCCCCAGTTCGTCCTGACGAATCATGGGATTGCCCTGGATCATGATGTGCACGCTGCTGTGCTCGTCGTGCCAGTAACCCGG
>JANMSB010000526.1:0-13357 GCA_031388915.1 Pseudomonadota bacterium
TAAATAGTTACCTTTGGGTTGGGATTGGCTGACCGCAGCGCTGGTGTTCCTGATGATGTTGTTCTTGGTTTGGTGGACCGAATTGTAGGTCATCAGTGTCTGCTATGAACGATAGTGGCATGCGTTGAAATCGGCGTGAAGAAGCCGGTCGTCCGCTGGTTCTGATTTTCCTGATACCAGACGTACGAACGGCCGCTTTATGCCGACAGCAGACATTGAGCCGTGGGTCTCCATTAACCTTAAGCCCCTCCAGCCGATTCATGAGTGAATGGACGGCGTGGTAATTGGGCGCCAACCCAGAACACAGGGACCTGTTATTCGGGCTCATCGCCCAGACAAAAGTCGGTAGTAGATCCGGACGAATCGAACCACGGGTACGCAAACGAAGACCCAAATTTTATCCATCGTTGAAGCGCGCTCAAGCTCGCGAGCAGGTGCGAAACCATGGCCATCAACTAAGGGCTTAAGGAAGAGCCGTTCACCCTAAGACATATCCAACAATCTTAATCTCCTAGCTTCCGCAATCGCTTGTCCTCTACTGGTTACACAGAGTTTGCCGAAAATTGACTTCAAGTACCATTTCACGGTGTCGACACTGATGTTTAGCACTCGAGCGATCTCCTTGTTTGCGCGGCCTTGGTCGAGAAGGCGGAGGATGTCGATTTCGCGGCCCTTTAAGCTGTCATCGAAAGCCGGTCTGTGATTGGCGATGTCCTCCGACCCGGATGGATTCAGTCTGGTGGCAACTAGCGGTGATAGCCCATGGTCTGGGTGGCGGCTAGTGGTAATCAGCAGATTTGCCGACTCGCTGAATTCGGGTAGGGTTCCCAACGAAATCTGATGCCGCCGTGCTTTTTCGCGCATTACCTCCAACATCGCAATTAGACGCGGACCTTTGTCGAGGAAGGTTCGAATGATTCCGCGTCGTACTCCTTCGGTAACTGCATGAGCCAAAATCTCTTCGGCCTCACCAGATTCTCCAGCAAGATTCAGAGCTATTGCCAGCAAGGCATTGTTAGCAATCTCTTGATGCTTTCGCCCGCTGTCTCGAGCGCGCTGCGACTGTCTGCGCAGAATGGCTATGGCTTGCTCGGGACATCCTTCCTCACAGAAGAGGCGTGCTTTAGCAACTTCCAGGAAATCTACAATCTGCGCCTCTTTTCCCTGGGTCGGCAGGATGCTTGAAGCAATGTCGTTAGGGATATCTGCCAGCATTCGCGCTGCAGCGCGGGTATCGCCAATCAGAACATAAAGACGTACTTGCTCGCTGACAACTGCCATTGCGAGGCGGTCAAGCCCCAGCTGTTTGGCGGTGGTCTGGCCTTCATGGAGAATTGCGTTGGCCTCGGCGAAATTGCCTTTCTGAATCATGAGTCGCGACGTAGTAATGAAGGTCGCGAGATAAAAATCAACCACGCCACCTTCAAATCCAAGGACTCGGCTCTCTTGCAACAGCTGCTCCGCTTCCTCCAGCTCGTTCTTCTCGTATTTCAATTGTCCCAGCAATGAACCGGCAAGCCGCGCGGCTGGCGACTGGATACCTGCGCTGTGGTGGGCGAGGTTCAGTGCATCCTGAAAGTGTTTTTCCGCCACCGTGAGATCACCTGTCCAATAGGCGGCAATACCCGTAAAGCAACGGCCATAGACGCTACTGAATAAACCCTGGGCGCGATCTTGGTATTTGCGCGCCCAGGTTTGCATCGGTGCGACCTTCTGCAATTGGTAGGTATGAATGTGCACGTAGGTCAAAATATTGGCTGCGACCCCAACCACCCACGGAGGATAGTCAGAGGGGTCGTCAAGACACGGGCGAACCAACGCGTCCACGTCGGCGATTTGGTCCCCGTAGACGCTGATACATGCTCGAATGACATTGGCTTCCCCGATAAGCAAACGCTGGATATGCGGCGGCTCTTTCAACGCGACACGTTCCACATTCGCAAGGGCTTCTCTAGCTTCCTGGGGATGATGCGTCAGGCAATATGCCCAGGAAATTGCGGTTTGCAGTCCCGGTCGGTTACAGAGAGCGGATTCGGGAAGTCGACTAACGAGATTCAGTATCGACCCCATGTAGCTGTTTTGTACCAGCGACATGGAATCCTTTTCGACAAGATCGACCGCGCGTTCAACGTCGCCTGCGGCCAGGGCATGTGTGAGTGCTTCGGCAGTCTGCCCATGTGACGAAAACCATTCCGACGCAGCAAGGTGCAGGGAAGGAATTATCTTGGCGTGGTCCCTTTCAAGTCGACGCTGCAAAAATTTTGCAAAGAGATGGTGATATCGAAACCATTGTCTTTCCTCATCGAGCGGCAGTAGGAAAAGTTCCTGATTCTCCAAAACATTCAGGAAATTCGCGCTATCTTCTCTCGCGGTGACGGCATTGCACAGTCCTCCCGATAGACGCCCCAGTATGGAGGTCTTCAACATGAACTCAATCAAATCTTTGGGCAAGCTGGTCAGTACATTCTCGGCAAGATACTCACCGATATCGCTGGTTGCACCGGAGGCCCATTGCAATAGTCGTTCTCGATCGCCCGATCTACGCAGTGATATGGAGGCGAGTTGAAGCGCGGCAACCCAGCCTTCGGTACTGCGCCAGAGCGTCATTAAATCATCGGCATTTAATTCGAGCGCTTTGGCGTCAGACAGAAACGCACTCGATTCCTCGTAGTCGAACCGTAGATCGGTGGCATTTATTTCGAGCAATTCGTTTTGTACTCTCAGTCGTGCCAACGGCATGCTGGAGAGACTCCGACTGGTGACGACGACATGAAAATTCGAAGGAATACGCAAGAGTAAAAACTCGAGCGATTCATGGATCTTGGGTTCGTGAATCAGGTGAAAATCATCAAGGAACAGAACAAACTCCCCATCGTAGAGTTCGAATTCATTGATGAGGGCACCCAAAACGTATTCGGCGGCGTTGCCTGGGTTAGCTTCCAGCACTTCCGCCAGTCCGGAGCCAATGTTCGGCTCTACATAGCGAATTGCTTCGATGATATAGCCTAGGAAACGTTCAAGGTCGTTGTCTGTACTGTCTACGGCAAGCCATGCGACCATGATGCTTTCCGCCGCAAGACGGTCATGCCATTGTCCGGCCAAGGTTGTTTTTCCAAAGCCGGCAGGCCCATGGATCAATATGAGCTTGTGAGCCAAAGGATGCTTGAGACTCTCCATTAGGCGCGGACGATCAACAAGTTTCGCCTTGTTCGACGGAGGCCTCAGCTTGGTCGTGACAAACGGCTTCTGGCGAATTGGGGCGGCTCCTTGCAAGTTCGCAATACTCCGAACTGGAGCAGGCTCAGGAAATTTTGGTGCGCGTTTCGTCATAGAGTTAGGCCACCCATCCCCAAAACGCATCGCTGATTGCCAATGCCTTTACGTTTGTCATCTTTATCCCCCCACGCGCTCATCCCCCATGGAAGGTCATTATGACTTATTTATGGATAAGTTCTTAGTTCGACTGTGTTAGAAGGCGCTGAAAGGCGCATTGCGGCGTTAAAATGGCTTGAAAAAGCCTCACGTACTGGCGTGTACGCTGCGTTTTTTCAAGCCATTTTGGCTTGCCCTGCATCCTTTGATCGCTTTCTAACACAGTCGAAGTGGTTAGACGCTATTCCGCGCTCCCGATGGATGAATCGCGAACATCTGCCATCCACACGACTGGTCTTGATTGAACATTTCCGTCGCCTCACTACCCGCCGCCACCACATTTGTTGCCACATTGCTACCCATGAGAGTGGTGAATCGGTCCTCATGGATACCTAAGCTTCGCTCCATGATTTCCATTGGTTGTTCTTGCTCGGCACGGCTTCCGATGGAATTGTCGAATGTCTTTTCCTGTTGGGACGTTGCTCAACAACGCCTTCATTTTTCAAGACAGGGTGGGTGAGTAAGCATGCAGACATCACCGCCCATGCTTAGAAAAATAGAACTAGTCAAGCAGAAGGACAGACGGTGACTGGAGATTTCGGCACATGACTCACGAGTGGCGGTTGCGAATCGCTGAACAGCGCTCGGCATCCCGTTACCGATCACGGCGGCATCCGGTGACTACTAAATAGTTCGCAAATCGCAGGCAGGGGTAAGGCAGCATGGGACTACAAATTAATATCGATAACGGTGGCACGCTCACCGATATCTGCATTACCAATAATGGATCGGTCAACAAGACCAAAGTGTTAACAACACCCTACGATCTGAGTAAGTGTTTCTTTGAGGGGCTGCAAAAGGCATCCGGCGTGATCTACGGTGAACAGAATGTCGCTCGCCTGCTTGAAGAAGTCGACCTCATCCGCTACTCCACGACGCAAGGTACCAATGCAATCTGCGAGCGTAAGGGGCCGCGTCTGGGTTTAATCATTCACGGCGTCACTAAGGGCTTGGTGGCGAGCTTGGCCGAACAGGATCCGGAGCTTTACGCCGCTCTGGTCGGCGATCGTGTTGCCGTTCTCGACGACGGCGCGATGGACCAGGAGGAAGGCGAGCGCGAAGTGGTAAAGGCCATCAACAGCCTGACAGCCGCCGGCGCCAATCGCCTTGTAGTCAGCTTCATCGGCAAGGATTTTGTTGCGGCCGAATCTGCCTTCAAGAAAATTGCCCTGCGCAGGTATCCCCGCCACCTGCTTGGCGCCGTGCCTATCCTCTATGGCAGCGACCTAAGCACCGACCACGATGGGGAGCGCCGAACCTGGACAGCGCTGATCAATTCCTTCCTGCATCCAGCCATGGAAAGCTTTCTCTACAATGCCGAAAACCGGCTGCGCAGCTATCGCACCAAGCATCCTCTCTTGATCTTTCGCAACGACGGCGATTCCTCCCGGGTCGCCAAGTCCGTGGCTATCAAGACCTACGGATCCGGACCGAGAGGGGGCATGGAGGGCATGAAGACCTTTTCTCGGTTGTATGGTTTCTCTGATGTAGTGGCCATCGATATCGGTGGTACCACCACAGATATTGGCCAGTACATCAATGGCGCTGTAGCGGAGAAGCGTCGCGGCCATGTGGAAGGCATCACCGTTTCATTTCCTCTCTGCGAGATTGTGAGTGCCGGCGTAGGTGGCAGCTCCATCTTTGGTGTTCACGACCGACGTATCGTGATCGGTCCGGAAAGCGTCGGTGCCGTGCCCGGCCCCGCCAGTTTCGCTCGTGGGGGCAAGGAAGCCACCATCACCGATGCCAGTCTGTTATGCGGCATTCTCGACCCGCACTCCTATTTTGGTGGCGATCTGGTGCTTGATAAAGACCGTGCCGCCACTGCAGTAGAGTTCAAAGTGGCGAAGCCCCTCGGGATAAGCTTGGATAACGCGCTGTTGCAAATGATGCATGCCTACGAAGAAAAGGTCGCAGCCGAATTGCATCGGTGCACCAGAATTTCCAAGGACACCACTCTGCTTGCCTTCGGCGGAGCCGGTCCGCTCAATGCCTGCGGCATCGCGGAAAAAGCCGGCATCGATAGCGTGGCGGTACCCAAGATGGCCGCGGTTTTCAGCGCCTACGGCATCGGTGAATGCAATATTTCGCAGCACTACTCCATCACGTTACATGACGTGAGCGAAGTTAGGCTCCAAGAGAGCATGGCCACCCTGAAGACGAAGGCGGCACGCGATATGTATGCGGAGGGATTCGCCGATGGCGATTATGAGCTGCGAGCGCGACTGGTGGCGATGATCGATGGACAGGAGCAAGTGCATGCGCTCACTGGTGAAGCCGCTTTGCCAGCAGCGTTTAAGAAGGCCAGCTCAGTCGACTTAGAGATGAGCGCAGTGAAAGTCCTGCGCACGGACAGCAGCCAAAGCGCCAAATTTTCCAAGGGTAATCAGGCCACATCGTGCGGCAAGCGCACGCTGCTGACAAAAGGACAAGGGCGCGTCGAAGTGCCGGTTTATGACCTGGACCAACTGCATGTCGGCGACTACGGCGTGGGTCCGGCAATTATCGAAGAGAGCTTCTTCACTTGCCGCGTGCTTGATGGTTGGAGTTTTGTCATCAGTGACGCGGGCGACATTCTGCTGAGCAAGAAAGGCTGATACCCATGAAAGTACTAATGACCGAATACCTGCGTATCGACCTTGATGCCGAGACCTGGGAATGCCGGGTGTGCAATCACGTCGTTGGTCCTGCCACCCGCAGCTACAAGGAAGGCATGTTGGTCTACAACCGCGATCCGCGCGACATCCATCCGTCGATCATCGACCCGGAACAGTACCGTTTCACTTTTAGTCCGGATCCGGAATGGGTGCGCATTCTCGAATACTACTGTCCTCATTGTGGCACCCAGGTGGAAACGGAATACGCCATTCCCGGACATCCGCCGCTCTATGACATGGAAGTGAATTTGCCTGCCCTGCGCGCGCAATGGTCTACCCGCGAAGAAGTCAAGGAGCCGGTCGTTGGCCCCGAGGTTGTCCTCGACGCCGGTCACAGCGGCCACTAACTGCAATGCTGCCGCGGTGTGAAAGTGAGTGCACCGCGGCCAACCCAATTCAGGAGATCATATGAGACGCGTATCAGTCGATATCGGCGGCACATTCACCGATTGCTTCGTGGTGTGGGATGGCAAGTACATTGAGACCAAGGCCCTGACTACCCACCACAACCTGGCATTGGGATTCAACGAAGCTCTGAGCAAGGCCAATCACGTGCTCGGTTTGGAGCTTGAGGAAATTCTGGCCGATGTGGATTCGGTGCGCTATGCCACTACCTTGGGCACCAATGCACTGATTGAACACAAGGGTCCCCGCATTGGCATGCTGGTAACCGCTGGATTCGAAGCGACGGTGCCGTTGAGTCGAGCCCGCGGATACGGTGAAGGCCTTGATGACCTGGCGCAGCAGGATATGCCCGCCGCTTGCCGGCCCGATCCACTGGTTTTGCCGCAGATGATTCGCGGTGTGCGCGAACGGTTCGACTTCCAGGGCAAGCTGGTGATGCCATTGGATGAAGATGATGTGCGGCAACAAATCCGTGCCTTGGTAGACAAAGGCGCCGAGATCATTGTCGTGGCGCTGGTCAATGCCGTGGTGAATCCCGCCCACGAACAGCGCATTGAAGAGATCTTGCTCGAAGAATACCCATCACACCTGCTCGGTGCGATTCCGATCATCCTTTCTCATCAAGTGGCGGGGCGCAAAGGGGAGTATGTGCGGGCAACCTCGGCCATCGTCGACGGTTATCTGCACTCCACCATGTATCACGCGCTCTCTGCGTTGGAGCAGAACCTGCGCGCTCATAATTATCAGAAGCCCATGTTGGTGATTCATAACTCCGGCGGCATGGCCCAGCTCAACTCCACTGATGCATTGCAGACCATCCATTCCGGTCCCGTGTCAGGTATCGCTGCTTCTGAACACTTGGCCATGCAAGCGGCGCTTGGCAACGTCGTCGCCACCGACATGGGTGGCACGAGTTACGACATCGGCATCGTGGTGGAAGGTGGTGTCAAACACTACGACTTCAATCCGGTGATCGACCGCTGGCTGGTTTCCGTGCCGATGGTGCACTTGGTGACGCTGGGCGCCGGAGGCGGCTCTATCGCCAGCTACGATCGCATGTACGAGACCGTGAAGTGTGGTCCCGAGAGCGCCAGCTCCGACCCCGGCCCGGCCTGTTACGACCGGGGCGGCATGCTGCCGACCGTCACCGATGCCGACCTGCTGCTGGGGTATCTGGACCCGAAGAATTACGCAGGCGGCTCAATTCCACTCAATCCACGCCGGGCTGCCGCCGCTATTGAGGACACCCTCTGTGACGACTTGGACTGCACCGTAATCGAAGCTGCCATGCTGATCCGGCAAAAGGTTGATGACAACATGGCGAACGGCTTGTTCACCGAATTGCGCGCGCGCGGTTACGATCCTGAAAAGTTCACCATGCTCGCATATGGTGGCAACGGCCCGCTGCATTGTTGCGGAATCGCTCAAAACCTGGGCATCGATAAGATACTCGCGCCACCATTCAGCTCCGTCTTCTCCGCGGTGGGGGCCGGCAACATGCACCAACTGCATATCCACGAACAGTCGCTTTACATGGTGCTCTACGATTCCAATACGCGCCACATCTACGACGACTACGCGCGCTTCAATCGCATCGTGGAGGAACTGAAGCAGGCCGGTACCCAAGATCTACTTCGCCAAGGTGTGGCCAAAGCGCAAATTCTGCATAACTTGGAATTGGACATGCGCTATGGCAACCAGCTGGTTCAGACCACCGCCGTGATTCCCGCGCACGAGTTGCACGGTCCCGGCGATGTGATGGCCATCATTGCCCAATTCTCTCGCGACTACGGCAAGCGCTTCGGCGAAGGCAGCCAAGCTCCCGAGGCCGGGATTCGCATCAATACCATCCGCGTCGCCGCCTACGTTCGACTCGACACCGTGGAGTTCGAAGACATCAAGCCCGTGGACGTCGGTTCGCGAAAGTCACCACCGCCGCCGGAAAGCAGTCGCAAGTGCTACTTCGTTGGTCACGAAGGTTCTGTCGACACGCCCGTCTGGAATCGTTTGGCGATCCAACCTGGTGTGCAGATCGAGGGGCCAGCCATCATCGCTTCGGAGAACACCACTTACCTGGTTGATCCGGGGTGGAACTTCGTCTCGGCCAAACAAGGTGCTTCTTGGTTTTTGCGCGCATGAAGCTGTGCCGCATGCAACGCAACACAATTAAAACTGAGGATTGAATATGAACGATATCGTGAGCCCTGTGGGCGGAAAAACGCCCACCCCAGAGGAAGCGGCGCTACTTAAAAAATTCCTCACCGATACAACGCTGTTTCTGGGACCTGACCCGGAGATCATGCGTCGGCATGATTTGATGCCACGCAGCGGCATGGAAGAGGCGGCGATCAAACAAGTCAATGACGTCCACCTCATTGCCAAGGTCCGCGACCGCATCCAGGCCGGCTGCGACGAAGGCTATGAGATGGTGGAACAGATGGGAGCAGCTCCGGGAGCCAAATGGGGCGACCTGATTACCGGTGTGTATACCGCTTCCGGTGATTTGGCTATCGCCAGTTCGGGAGGTGTGCTGGTTTTTTCCGTGTTGGTTCATCATCCAATCAAATTCATTATCAAGAACTGGTTGAATGAGCCCACGGTGGGGGTGCGTGAAGGCGACGGATTTATCCATAACGACTCGCGCTACGGCAACATTCATAACACCGACCAGAGCATGATCCTGCCCGTATTCTGGGAAGGCAAGTTGGTGTGTTGGGTTGCATCGACGGTGCATGAAGGCGAAAACGGCGCCATCGAACCGGGTGGCATGCCCTCCATGGCCGAAACTCCTTTTGATGAAGGACTCAAGATGAGTCCTTTCAGGATAGTCGAGAATTACGAGATCAAGCGTGACATCCTGACGTTCTTGCAGAACTCCGTGCGCGAGCCAAAGCTGCAGTACGAGGATATCAAGGTGAAGCTGTTTGCCTGTCTGCGTCTGAAGCAGCGGGTGGAAGAAACCTTGCGCAACGACGGACCCATGACGCTGATTTCCACGCTGCGGCTGTCAATGGAAAACGTCAAGGCGGAGGTAACCCGGCGCATCAGCGAGTGGCCGGATATGTCGGTCCGCACTTACATTATCCAGGACTCGACATTGCGCGAAAACTGCGTGGTCAAGATCAACTGCAAATTGACCAAGGCCGGCGACAAGCTGACGTTTGATTTTCGCGGCTCCAGTCCAGAATTTACCAATCGCGCGACCAATACCGTGCTGGCCGGCCTGAAGGGCGTGATATCGCAAGTGTTTCTAAATTATGTCTGGCCTGATTTGCCAAGAGGTCAGGCGGCTTTTGCGCCGATTGAGCTCGTCACCGACCCACACTCCATCGTGGATTGTTCCTACGACGCACCGAATTCCCAGAGCCTGATGTCAATCTTCACCGGGTTTACTGCTGCTCAGCATGCGGTCGCCAAGTTCCTCTACAGCTGCCCCGAGAAATATACAAAAGTTCATGCCCCCTGTTTCAACATGATCAACACGTTCATTTGGGGCGGCGTCAGCCAGCACGGAGAGACATTGGGTAATCTCTGCGCCGATTTGAACGGTATGGGCGGCGGTGCTCGTGTCGACAAAGACGGCGAACATGCGCTGGCGCCTCTTTTCGCCACCATGGCGGATATCGGTGAGCAGGAACTCAACGAAGAAGAGGTGCCATTTCTGCAACTGGTGTCGAAGAAAATGACCACCGATGCCATTGCCCCGGGCAAGTATCGTGGCGGTCAGGGTTACACCATGATGGTGGCCACCAAGGACAGTGAACAGTGGGGCTTCATGACTGTCTGTCAGGGCGCCAAGATTCCGCCTATTCAAGGTCTCTTCGGTGGCTATTCCTGCGGCGCCTATCCGTTGTGCAAGGTCAAGGGTGTGGATGTGTACGATGTGCTGCTCAACGAACCGCACAAGTTCAAACATTCCATTGCGGAGATCATGAACGAGCAACCCTTCGAGGGAGCCAGCTACACCACTCATCACATGGGCATGGGTTTCGAAATCTCCAAACGCGGTGAACTGTTCATGATCTCGCAAGGCGCGGGCGCCGGCTATGGTGATTTGTTGGAACGCGCACCCGAGGCGGTGATCCGTGACATCGAGGAAGGTTTGATCTCGCCCACAGTGGCGGAAAACATCTACAAGGTTAAATTCGATCACAGCACCTTGGCCATCAATCATGAAGCTACCAAGGCGACCCGGACTGCAGAACGCAAGAATCGTCTGGCCCGCGGCAAGCCGTTCGCCGAGTTCGTCAAGACTTGGAACCAGCCCAAACCTCCGGCGCACCTGCAATACTTCGGTTGCTGGGGCGAGGACGTCAGCACTCTGTATGCAGGTAGTCCGACGATCACTCGCGATGCCAACAAGCCTGCGCCCAACTACATGCGTCATCCCAAGGATGTTCGCATCGATGAACTCGAAGGTCGCCTGGCTGCCTTGGGTGGCATGGGGAACGAAAAGCAATGAGCGAGACCCTGGCCGGGCTGGTGCAGGCATCGGGTGAGGTTGCGAATCTCAAGTTATGGTTGAAGTCCTCGGCCTATACGCGACGTCTGTTGTTGGGAGGGGCGGGGGACCCCTGGGAAAGTGCGAGTCAGTATCTCGCTTACTTTTCCCAAGCCCATGGCCTGCTGAAGCCGGACGTCGCGGTGATTGAGGTTGGTGAGTTATTCGATTCCCTGTTACAGCGCCAACCTGCACTTAAAGTAGAAATGAGTGCGAAGCGCAAGGTTGCTTACCCTCTGCGCAAATTGCTTGAACAGCAGTCCGCCAGAGAGTTGCTTGCGGAAGTAATTAGTGCAGTGGTGTCGCATCTTCGTGGCCAAGCTCCAGTGGTCCTGGCGATGCCTTCGCCGCGCGACTGGTTGCAACAAGCGAACCACGCCGCAGGCCGCGAAAATGTCGAATTGGACGAGGGCAGCATCGAGGACTCGGCCATGTACGTGGCCGACTTACTGCGTTCGGTGTCTAGCTCAGCCGTGAGTGGCGTGCTGCTGGAGGAAGCGCAGTTGAGTCCCGCAACTGGCGCGATCAACGTCGAGCTGTATCGACCATTGATTAATGTAGCCAAGCATTACCGGTGGCCTTTGGTGCTGCGTTTGGGTACTGATTTATTACTCGATGGCCCGGCGTTGGCGGACTTCGACATCTTTATAGGCAGGATGAATTTTCCCGCGGCTGGACGTGCCCATGGTCTCGACCTGAGCGACCTGGAATGGACAACGCCATTGCCGGCTCTACAGTCTGCACAGTTTTATTTTTTGCAGATCGCTGCGGATGCCCTGCCTGAAGCGGTATTGGATCACCTAGCTAACTTGAAAGCGTGAAATAGAGGCCAAGTCATGAGCGGCTCACTGCCACAGCTAGATGCCGATCAACGGATACCGGTAACGCTGCTCACCGGATTTCTGGGTGCGGGGAAGACGACGCTGCTCAACCATTTGCTGCCTCATCCGGATATGGCGGGTACCGCTGTATTGATCAACGAGTTTGGCGACATCGGCATTGATCATCATCTAGTGGACCAGGTTGACGAGACCGTGTTGGTGCTCGATTCCGGGTGCATCTGTTGCAGCATCCAGGGAGATCTGGTCAAGGCGCTGAAGAATCTCGCCGAGCGGTGTTCGCGGCGCGAGATACCACCGGTAGCGAGGGTGGTGATCGAGACCACCGGGCTCGCGGATCCCGTCCCGGTGATTTATACATTGATGCATGAGCGCTTCATCGCAGCACGTTATCGATGCGATGGCGTAATTACCTGTGTGGATGCGACCCATGCGCTGTATCAACTAGATCAACACGCCGAAGCAGTGCGTCAAGTCGTAGTGGCCGATCGGCTACTCATCACCAAGTGTGATCTTGCCGATGCCCATGTAGATTCAGAGGCACGCATTGCACTGGATCAACGGTTGGATGCACTGAATTCCAGCGCAAGGAAAATAGAGGTACGAGCAGGACGAACGAGTCCGCAGGTGCTGTTCGGTTGCGGGATTTATACCGCGACGGGCAAGTCACCGGATGTTGCCGCATGGCTTGGCGAAGAGCAGCAGCTCGCGCTACAGCCTTCGAAGGCAGATGCGAAAATATCCTGGAAGATGAAATCATGCACTCCCTCGTCCGGTGAAAAGCCTCGCCATGACGGATCGGTCTCGACCTTCGTGGTCGAATTTCCCGAACCGGTATCGTGGTACAACTTCGCGATTGCGATGGGACGGATACTCATAGCGCATGGCCCACACATCCTGCGGGTGAAGGGCCTCATGAATATAGCGGGCTATGCTCGGCCCAGCGTGATTCATTGTGTTCAGGAGGTGGCGTATCCGCCACTCAAGCTCGCCAAGTGGCCAGAGCAAAGTCCATTCAACGACCAGTGCGGCCGATTGGTGTTTATCGTTCACAATCTACACGCCGACGCAGTAGCCGATATCAACGCATCACTTGCTTTGGTGAGTCGTAATGCAATTTCACGCCAAGTAGCTGTGTCATCCTGTCCACTCCCTACCCAGTGTTGGTTGAGTCACGGCGCAATCGTAAATAGCTCGTCTATGCAGCTTGGTGGATGGAACGTTCAAATCAAGCGCATCGGAAGTGCTTGACCGTTGGTGAGCATCAAAGCGCGTGTTCTACGCAATTCGGCCATCTGTTCTAGTTCGATACCCGCCAGCCGTTCTATTGCAATGTAGGCCACCGGCTCTTGGTAGGCCAGCCAGTAAGGCTTTGTGACGCCACTCGTCAGTCGCACGCATCAGTCCGCTATCTTTATGGATGGTCACTCGGAAAGCTGAGTTCGACCCTTATGCATAGTTCGCAACTATGTATAGGAGCGCGCCAGATCCCCATGTTTATGGGCACGAAAGTCGGCCTGTGC
>JANMSB010000529.1:0-1984 GCA_031388915.1 Pseudomonadota bacterium
GGCAAGGTCAGGATCAGTACCAACGGTCGCACCACGGCATTGATCACGCCCAGCAGCAACGCGGCCATGATTAAAGTTTGCGCATTGTCAAAGTGCAGGCCGGCCAATATGCCGGTGGCCAGCCATAAGCCTAAGGCCGCAAACGCGGCGCGTAACGCAAAACTCAGTAAAGCTTGGTGACGCATAAGAAGTTGTCTCACAGATGCAGGAGCGGGCATGCCCGCTCCTGCAACAATTTAATAACCACGCCGAACCCACAGAACTCGATTGAGTCGGACCACGCTCAACAGCAATAGCGCCGCCACGGCGTTGTGCGCCGTGGCCAGCGCCAGCGGAAAGCCCCTTACCACCATCAGTGGTCCCAAAATGAGCTGCGCCAACAGAATCACCCCGACCATCAAACCGGCAAATTGCACCGCGCGTGTTTGCGCGCGTGTCCAGGCTAGAAACGCCACAAAGCCAAGCACCAGTGCAGTGACCACCGCGCCGATGCGATGCACAAAGTGAATTGCCACGCGCGCCGGATGATCCAGCACACCGCCTTCGTAGTCGATACCCAAGCCGCGCCACATGACAAACGCATCTTTGGCGTCCATGTTGGGCCAATACGAAGCCTGACAGGTGGGGAAGTCGGGACAGGACACTGCCGCATAGTTGGCACTGGTCCAGCCACCCAGAAGTATCTGGATGCTGAGCACGATCAAACCGAGCAACGCAAACTTGCGAATATTGCGTTCGGCCGCCGGCCGGGTGCTGCGATCAACACGCATGCTTTGCCAGTACAACAACGACAACGTGGCCAGACCGCCGAGCAAGTGCAGCACCACGATCAACGGCTTTAGCAACAAGGTAACCGTCCACATGCCCAGCAATCCTTGCAGAATCACCAGCGGCACCAGCAGTAGCGGCACTTTCACCGGCTGGTTGGGGTCGTGACGATTGCTGTACGCCAAAGCGGCTAGCAGCAAAATCACCAGGCCTAAGCCGCTGGCGACGTAGCGATGCAACATCTCCTTGACGGCCTTGGCGTATTCGAACTTGCGCTCGGGATACATGCCCTGCGCCACACCGAGATTCTGTTCGGCATTGCCCGCCGATACATGCCCGTAGCAACCGGGCCAATCGGGACAACCCAAGCCAGCGTCGTTCAACCGGACCCATGCGCCCAGCACCACGACACATAGCGCGAGCACAACACCGAACAGACTAAGACGGCGAAACAGTTTCAAGCGCTCGGCAGGTTTCATCGCTGCTCCAATGATTGATAGAGGTGCATCAGCCGATATGCGATAGCTTCAGCAGTTTCTTGATGTCCTGATAGATGAAGCGCGGATCGCTGCCGGGCGCATAACTCATCATCAGATTGCCCAGCGGATCGACAATATAGATGCGCTTACTCTGCATCGGCCCGACACCGTTGTAAGTAGGAAATAACTTCAGCAAGGCTTGGCCTGCCTGGCTATCGATGTTGTGGCTCATCAACCCCTGCTGCTCGTTGGCAAAGAAGGCCGCACAACAGGCGCCGGCATATAGAAACACCCGGCTGACGCGGGTGGTGTCTTTGCCCAACAACAGGCGGGCGTCACGCGTATTGATCAGCGCGCTGCGACAGACCTCGTCGCATTCGCCGGCGCCGATGTAGACCAGGGTCCAGGTATTGCGTAGAAAACCGGCATCGGTGGGTGTGCCGTCATCTTTAGTAAGTGTGGTGGCTGGCAAAGGTATTGCCGGCGTAATCAAGTCGCCCTTGTTGGTGGTGCCGCTGGGCCGCCAGTTGCTGCCGTAGTACACGACGAATGCCAACAACAACGGCGCCACGAACAACGCGAGCACCACAAAGAATAACTTGCGATTGGTTTGGCCCGAGTGGTTAGGGCGGTTAGGGCTGGTTGAATTACTCATGTGCTCACGTATCAACAGGGCGCTTCAGATTCACCACAATAAAAATAATCATCACCGCAACCGCCATGCCGAACCACTGTAC
>JANMSB010000021.1:0-2598 GCA_031388915.1 Pseudomonadota bacterium
CGTGCTCATGCGCCCATGCTAGCACGAGCGCTGACGATGCAGACCAACCCGTTAGGCAGCTTCTTTTTGTGCAAGCTCAAGTTGCTCGTTCAACCGCTTGGCTGAAACCGATACGGCGGTTTTCAGCTCTTGCGCAAACAACGAGACGCGAAACTCCTCAATCATCCACTGGAGTTTATGCAGCTCGTTCTGGCGTAAGGATTTGCGCGCCTGTAACTGACGATAGTGAGTTAAGAACGGCTGAAGTTGTTGCATGAGCTGTGCATCGCGCGCCACATTGCCGGATAACCGTTCGAGGCGGCGTGCCAAGGCTTTCATATATCGAGGCAGGTAACCAAACCACGGCTGTTCAGTGGTCTGTAAAAAATCGCCGGGCAACATGCTCGCTAACTGAAGTTCTATATCAGCTAATGCTTCTTTGAATACTGGCGCATTGAGCTTGGCCATCGCCTGACGCACGGCGCGCCACTCTTTGAACACCGCAGACACGGTATTGCCGAACGCCACCACCACCTCGTTCAGTTCGCCGCGCTGCCGCTCGATCATTTCGCCAAATTCCTGCTGGGATCGCGGCAAGGGCTGTCCCTCACGCAAAAAAAATTCGCGTAGTGCGCGTTCGGCCAAGGCCTCGGCCAGTGGTTGCTGACCGCTACTGCCCTGCCCCAACAACATCAACTCGCGATTGCCGGCGAACTGCTGACGCGCAAATTTGTATTGCTGCGGTAGCGCCAACACTAACAGTCGCAGCACTCCGCCCAACAAAACTTGTTCGGCTTGCACGGCGTTGCTCAACTCGACCACGGCAACACTATCGCCACGATCTTGCAAGGCCGGATATACCGTGAAGCGCACACCGTTGCGCTGCACTTCATGCGCCAACGGTAGATCGCCGCAATCCCAGGCACGTAGGTTGTCGGTTTGCGCCATGACCAACGGCTGGGGAGGCGCGGCCGCCACGGCTACCTGTGTCTCGCGTAGCAATCGCCGTAGGTCACGACCTTGCGCCACCATTCGACCACTGAAGTCCTCAACACGCACATACGGATTCAAGTGCGTAGGAATCGACAACGCTTGTAGATCATTGGCATTGAATACGGTACCGCCGTGCTGCGTTATCCACTGTGCCAGCCAGTGGGTAGGATTGTCCTGGGTTGCTAACTCCTGCAATGCCTGTGCAGCAAACTGCGGTATCGGTACAAATTGTTTGCGTAGTGCCTTGGGCAGCGCGCGCAAAATTTCGGTAATGCGCTCCAATCGCCAACCAGGCACACACCAGGCGAGTCGCTCCGGCTGCAATGCGGCCAGCAGCGGTTCCGGCACTGTCACGGTGACGCCATCATCGACATCGGCCGGCTCGAATTTGTAATGCAGCGGTAAACGATTGCCGTTGCACTCCACAAACTCCGGATAAGTTGCCGAATCGAACTCCGCTAGTTCACGCCGCAACAAATCCTTGAGTGTCATGCGCAAACTTTGCACCTCAAGACGTTGTTCGCGCAGCCAGCCGTTGAGGGCCGTGGCGGAATGAATGTGTGCGGGCAGGTGCTGTAAGTAAAAATCCACCTGCGCCTGCTCATCCACCAATACATCGCGGCGCCGAATTCGCGCTTCAATGGCTTCTACTTGGTGGATCAATGCCCGGTTATGTGCCAGGAAATCAGCCTTGATGTCCGACTGCCCTTCCACCAAGGCCGCGCGGATAAAAATCTCGCGCGCTTCCTGTGGCGCGACGCTGGCATAGTTGACGCGGCGTTTGGCCGACAACACCAATCCATACAACGCCGTGCTTTCCAGCGCAGCAACAAAACCGCGCTGCGCTTCCCAATGCGGTTCGCTGTAACTGCGCTTCAGTAGATGTTCACCCGCAGCTTCGATCCACTGTGGCTCCACTACCGCGACCATGCGCGCATACATGCGCGTGGTTTCCATCAGGCTGGCCGCCACCACCCATTTCGGTGGCTTACTGGCCAATGGCGTGCCCGGCGCAATCACAAAGCGCGCGCTGCGCGCTCCTAGGTATTCACGATTTTCTTCCAGCGTGCCGATGCCGCCGAGAAAACCCGTCAGAATGGCTTGATGTAGGTCTGCGTAATTAGCATCCATCTGATTGGGTCGCAGACCCAATTCATCAACAGCTTCGCGCAACTGACTATGTACTTCCTGCCACTCGCGCAAACGAATGAAGGACAGAAACTGTTCACGACACCACTTGCGTAATTGGTTGCCCGACAATTGTTCGGCGCTGTCGTGGAAGCGCTTCCAGATGGCGAGCACGGTAAGGAAGTCCGAGCGTAGATCGGCATGAGAGGCATGGTGCTGATCAGCTTTTTGTTGCGCTTCCTGCGGCCGTTCGCGGGGATCTTGCGCCGACAAGAACGCAGCAATAATCAACATCTCACGCAGGCAGCGGTGATGATCCGCCGCCAACAACATGCGCGCCAGCCGCGGATCAAGCGGCAAGGCAGCGATTTGCTTGCCCGAGCTGGTGATGCGTCGTGATTCGTCGACTGCTTTCAACTCCTGTAGCAGACGATAGCCATCGTTGATCAACTTCATCTCAGGCGGATCGATAAACGGAAACTCGCTGGGATCGGGCAA
>JANMSB010000028.1:0-8918 GCA_031388915.1 Pseudomonadota bacterium
CGAGAAAGCCCAGTCGATGGCGGGCTGGGCGCGTGCAATGGCGGGCGAACACACGCCAGAAACCGAGCAATACGGCATCACCAGTTTCGTGTATCGCGCTCGGCGTCCGTTTCATCCGCAACGTTTGATGGAGCTGTTCAATTCCGATTGGCCCGGCGTAGTGCGCAGCAAGGGTTACTTCTGGCTCGCGTCGCGTATGCAATGGGTGGGCGAGATGTCGCAGGCGGGCGGTGCCTTGCAGCACAAGACGGTGGGATTCTGGTGGGCAGCTGCGCCGGTAGACCAGCGTCCAACACCAGAGCGTGCCGAAGAAGTGACCGGCGTGATCTGGCATCCGGAGTACGGTGATCGTCGTCAGGAGCTGGTGTTCATCGGCATCGACATGAATGAGGCGCAGATGCGCGCCCGACTTGATGCCTGTTTGCTCAATGATGCGGAGATGCAGCTGGGTGCTGCACGCTGGAAGAAATTCTCCGATCCGTTTCCGGTATGGAAGCTGGCTGCTGCGGAATAGCCACAAGCGGCCACCACGCCACCCAATAACAAGTTACTGCATAACGCTCCCTGTTTTCCTCCATCCTCGAAGAGTCACAGATGAATCTCGTATCACCGTGCTGCACCGCCACCATGATTGCCTGTTCCCTGATCGTTACCGTCCATGCTGCGGATGAGGACGCGACATACGACACCCGCTTTGTCATCGGCGACCTTGAAGAAGTGGTGGTCACCGCCGGGTACGTGCCACCGGCGAACATTCCCGGTTCGGTGGATGTGCTCGGTCGTAGCCAACTGGCGAACGAACATGTCAATCTGACCATGGACTTGTTCAAGAAAGTCCCTGGCGTGACGTTCTCACGCTACAACCAGGGAATCGTCTCGATGGATATTGCCTTTCGTGGTTTCAATGCCGAGGGCGAGAGCCCCAGCTTCAAATTGCTGATCGACGGCATTCCGTCCAACCTGCACACCGGCCTGAGCGAAATGGATGCGTTGTTCCCGATGGAGCTGGAGCGCATAGAGGTCGTCAAGGGCCCCAATGATCCACGCTATGGCCTGCTCAACGCGGCCGGCAACATCAACATGTTTACGCGTCGCGATCAGGCGTTGGAGGTGGAAGCACTGGCCGGCAGTTTCGATACCTACGAGTTACAGGGATATTACGGCGGTGAAGCAGGCAAACTCTCGCAGCATTACTTTGTTGGCCATCGTGAGTCCGACGGCTATCGCGATAACTCGGCGCTGGAAAAAACCACCGTGGGCGGTCGCTGGTTCTATCAGGCCACCGACCGTCTCAATGTGGGACTGATTGCACGCTGGTTCGACTTTTCCGCTGACGCGCCCGGCTATCTGACGCTGGCCGATGCGCACAGCCACCCCACGCTGTCCTATCCGTTCTCGGCCACTGATGGCGGTGACAAACAGACACGCCACACCAGCCTGCATGTGGACTATGCCTTCAGCGATCTGCTGATTCTCCAGGTCAAGGGCTACCAGCAACATTTTGAGCGGAACCGCTTTGTGCGTTTCACAGGGGCGGGTTTGCAACAGGAGCGCGTCGAAGATGAAGACCAGTCCGGCGTCATCGCCACCATGAGTTGGCAGCCACGGGCCGGCACGCTTCTGAACTGGGGCGTGGACTACCAAGCGCAGGACAATATCAACCAACGCTTCCGCACGGTGGAGCGCGTACGCACCGGACTGGTACTGCGCGACCAGGCTTTTGACTACAACGTATACGGCGGCTTTGTGCAGTGGCAGCAGGATGTGAATGACAAGCTCCAGTTCGTTGCCGGTCTGCGCCTGGATCGATTTACGGGTGATTTCACCAATGTCATGAGCGGCGCTACAGCCGATATCAACGACTACGGCACCATCGTCCAGCCAAAGTTGGGCTTGGTATATTCACTCAATGATTACGTAGCGCTGTTCGCCAACGGCGGTCGCAGCTTTCAGGCTGGTGTCGGCGCCGGCGCCTATCCTGCGCCAGGCAAGGATGTCGATGCCTCACGCAATGATGGTGGTGAAGTGGGCGTACATCTGCGCGCTGGCGAGCGCTTCAATGCGCGCTTCGCTCTGTGGCGGCAAACGGCTTCTGATGAGTTGGTGCTGAAGTACGATAACTCCGGTGATCTGGAAAATGTCGGCAGCACGACGCGCGACGGCTGGGAGCTGTCACTGGGCTGGCGGCCGTTACAACAGTGGTATCTCTGGGGCAGCTACTCGGCGCAACGTGCGCTGTTGACCAATCCGGGCGCACTGAGTAGCGCCATTCGCGGCAACACACTGCATCACACACCTGACTACACCGCGTCGCTGGGGCTGGAGTATCAAGTGACCAAGGCGCTCAAAGCCACGTTATTCACCAACTGGCAAGACGACTACTATCTCGACAACACCAATGCCACCGGTCGGTTCGGCGGCTATGCGCTCAGCGATCTGACACTGAACTACGCCTTCAAAAAAGTGAACCTGAGCATGCGCGTGAACAATCTGTTCGATCGTTACTACGAATATGTCTGGCATGACGGCAGCACCAGTCTGCACGCGGCTGGCACGGAGCGTTCATACGATGTATCGGTGGCGTTCAAGTTCTGACACCGAGGAATCTGCCGTGCCTGCCATAGCTATCAATCACTTGGTCATCGAGCGTGGCGGTCGCCGCGTGCTGGATAATCTGTCACTCGCAGTTGAACCGGGCGAAATCTATGCCTTGCTGGGTGGCAATGGCGCCGGCAAATCCACCACCATTGCGGCGCTGCTGGGCTTTCTCACGGCGACCTCCGGCAGCCTGCAGGTGGCGGACACAAATCCCGCGCTGGATGTTCGCTCTGCACGACGCAACATTGCCTATCTGCCTGAGAATGTAGCGCTGTACGAACATCTGAGCGCGCGCGAAAACATCGAATATTTTCTGGCGCTAACTGGTGAGTCGCACAGTGTTGCGGAAGTGGAGGCCGCGCTGGATGCGGTGGGGTTGCAGACGGATGCGCGTCACCGTCGTCTTGCGGGATTCTCCAAGGGCATGCGTCAGAAAGTCGCCATCGCACTGGCCGTGGTGCGTCGCTCGCCGGTGCTGTTGCTGGACGAACCCACCTCAGGTCTTGATCCACGCGCCACCACCGACTTCAACGTGCTGCTTGCCAACCTCAAAGCACGCGGCGCGGCCATTCTGATGGTGACGCATGATCTGCTCGGCGCCGCCGATTGCGCCGACCGCATCGGATTTCTCGATGCAGGCCGGATTGTCGAGGAGGTGCATCGCGCGCAAGGCTATGACGTAGTCGCCCTGCACCGCCGTTACGGCGAGGCGGCCGCGTGACGATTGCCTGGCTCATCGCCCGGGCAGAGTGGCGACTGATGCGCCGCAACCGCGTCGCCATGCTGGGACTCATCATGCTGCTGGCGCTGGCGGCAGTGTCGGTGCTGACCGCAATGGTGCAGCGCGATGCCAGCGACGCCTTGCGTGCGAGTTTCCAGCAGCAGGCCGATGCGGCGTTTGACGGCGCGCCAGCGCGACATCCGCATCGCATGGTTCACTATGGCCATTTTGTGTTCCGGCCATTGACTCCGCTCGCGGCATTCGATCCCGGCGTCGATGCCTTTACCGGCAACACGATTTATCTTGAAGGGCACCGGCAGAACAGTGCGAATTTCGGCGACGTGCGTCAGAGCTCGCTGCTGGTGCGGTTCGGCCAGCTGACGCCGGCGTTCGTATTGCAATCACTGGCACCGCTGATGCTGATTTTTCTGGGCTTCGGCTCGATTGCCGGCGAACGGCAGCAGGGCACGCTGAAACAGCTGTTCGCACATGGCGCACAAGCGCGCAGCGTTCTGGCCGGCAAAGCGTTGTCGCTGAGCGTAGTGGCTGGATTGATGCTGCTGCCGGCATTGCTTGCTTTGCTATGGTTGGCGGTGACGCGTGATGCGCCACTGTTGCCAGTGCTGGCACTGGTGTGTGGTCATGCCGCCTATCTGGGCATCTGGGTGTTGTTGGTGGTGCTGGTCTCTGCGTGCGTCGGACACGCACGCACTGCGCTCATGGCCCTGTTCGGACTGTGGGCATTGACCGTGATTCTGTTGCCGCGCATTGCGCCGGACATTGCGCTTGGCGCGCATCCGCTGAAAACGCGTCTGGAAACCGATATCAAAATTGCTGCCGAGTTGCACAAGATCGGTGACAGCCACAACCCCGATGATCCGTTTTATGCGCAGTTCAAAGCGCGCGTTCTGCAAGAGTATGGCGTGCAGCGCGTTGAAGATCTGCCCGTCAACTATCGGGGTCTGCTGGCGGTAGAAGGTGAGAAGCTGACTTCCAGACTGTTTGATGACTATGCGTCGCGCCAGTTCGCAGCACAGCGTAAACAAAGTGCGTTGACAGATGCGTTTGGCGTGCTCAGTCCGGCCATTGCTGTGCGGCGTCTGTCGATGGCGGCGGCGGGCACCGATCTGGAAGGACATCGCCGTTTTCTTGAACAGTCAGAAGCCTATCGCTTTCGCATCGTGCAGCAGCTCAACCAGTTGCAGGCCACCGCCATCACTTACGAGGATGATGGCAAGCGCAACTCCGGTCCGGAGGCGGCGCGGCGCGTGCGCATTGACCCGCAGCATTGGCACGATGTGGCGGATTTTGCGTATCAGCCTGCCAGCACTGACGAACAACTGCGCGCCGCATTGCCGGGAGGTGTAATGCTGACGGGATGGTTGCTGGCGCTGTGCATGGCATGGCGCATTGCCCAGCGTCGTCTGAGCGTCACGTCATGAGCAGCATCTGGCGATATGAGTTGCGACTGATGCTTCGCCAGCGGGTGGTCTGGCTGGCGCTGCTGGTCATGGTGCTGTTGTCCACTGCCAGCGTCATCGCCGGGTTCCTTGAGGTTCAGCGCCAACATGCGGTTATCGAACGTATCCAGCCGTTACAAGCGGAAGATGAAGCAGCACTGGCGCGCTCGATCTCCGTGGACGGCGATGCCGGCAATACTGCGTATTACACCTTTCATGCAACTTGGGATGCACCTTCGGAACTGGCCTTTGCCGCACTGGGTCAGCGCGATGTGGCCCCATATCTGCTGCGCGTGCGCGCGCTGGCGCTGGAAGGGCAGCTGTATGAAGGCGAAAACTACAATGCCGAACTGGCGTTGCCGGGCCGTTTTGACTGGGCCTTTGTACTTACTTACATCGCGCCGCTGCTGGTCATTGTGCTGTTGCATGATCTGCTGTCGGGCGAACGGGAAGCCGGGCGCATGACGCTGCTGGCCGCCATGGCCCGTCAAGAGCGTCAGCTGTGGATCAGGCGCATAACGTTGCGTCTGGTGATGTTGCTGTGTGCGCTGGCGCTGCCGTTTGTTTTCGGCGCGCTGCTGTCTCGTGCAGACCTTGCCGGCATTGTCTTGTTTTTGGCGGTGGCTGGCGCGTATCTGCTGTTCTGGGCCGTGCTGTGCTGGTGGATCAATTGCACAAGCTGGAGTTCACTGGCGAACGCCGCAACGCTGGCAGCCGTCTGGCTGGTGCTGACGCTGGTGTTGCCTGCGCTTACACATTTGGCCATCAATATCGCGATTCCGGTGCGGCAGGGTGTTGAACTGACACTCGCGCAGCGCGAACAGGTGCATGCCGGCTGGGATGCGCCGGTAGAACAGACCATGCAGGCGTTTTTCAGTGAGCATCCTGAGTGGCGCGATACGCCGCCCATTACCGGCGGCTTTCACTGGAAGTGGTATTACGCTTTTCAGCATCTGGGGGATGTCAGCGCCGCAGCATCCAGTCGCGCTTATCGCGAGGCGCTGCGGGCGCGTAACCGCTGGACGAATCATGCGGGCATTCTGCTGCCGGCGGTTGCCGTACAGGCTATTGTGCATCGCATGGCGCGCACTGACTTGCTGGCGGGGCTTGATTATATGGAGCGCATTCGCGCATTCCACGAACGCCTGCGCCGCTTTTACTATCCTTACATCTTCAATGAGACACCCTTCCGGGAAGCCGACTTCCTCGGTGCGCCGCGGTGGAGTGAGAATTTCGGTTCTGGCTCGCCGCGCCCTGTTGTATCTCCGCATCGTTGAGCAGACAGCGGCCAGATGCACATGCATCTCCTGTTCAGTCATTGATTTTTATGTGGATACACAAACAACGAAAGCGACTTTGGAGTTCAACTGCATTCGAGCAGTGACTGCGGGTAGTCCGTTGATCAACGTGCCCAAGCGCCGCGCCAACACCTTGCAGATACAGAACCTGCGCTTCGGACAGTCACCGGTAACACTGGGTGCTGACACTAACGACATTGGTTCGTGACTAGGCGTTAACCCGGTGGACGGTAGTATCTAGTTCCGCCGGTAGTGAGCGTGTCGAACCACTTTAGTTGTCAACGATTTGGCTCATCGACAAGCGCAGGGGGAACATTCCTATTTGATTGCCGGGTTAATAAAACTGGTATTCCCGGGTTCATATGCACGCGTGTGGGCGGCAGCAGGCGCACTCTTGCAACAGAGGCCTCGACCAGGAGATTTCCGTGGTTTTCGCAGGCGTCTTTTGTGTCGTATGAAATGATACGGCAGATGGCTGCTTTTTGAATGTTGAACGGCAGCTTTTAGGCCAAACGACTGACGGCAACGGGTCGGCAATGCTTGATTGAGTGACCAACTGAAATATTAGAGGGTCGACCGGTCGCTTGCTGCTACCAGTCACTATCACCATTTTCGGGCGAAGCTCTCGATGCAAAAGGCTCGCTGGCGATTCCAAGATGACACTGCCGTCCGCCATCCGCTGGCGATACCAAATAACTACCGGGGGTCGTCGTCAATGACGGAGATCGCTCTCGCCGGGCACTGGCTGACTGCCGCGCGCACCGCAGCCTCGAGTTCGGGTGGCACCTCGCTGACCCGCACGACGGCGTAGCCGTCGTCGTGCAGCTCGAACACCTCGGGACAGAGTCCTAGACAAACCCCGAAGCCGGCGCATACCTCGTTGTCGACATGGACTTTCATTGTGATACTCCCGCCACTGGTTTCAACAGGGGGTCGAACTCCAGATTGAGGTGAGTCAATCCGCGCAGTATGAAAGTTGGCAGATAGCCGTACCGTCGTGCGCCGGGTGGCCCGTGATCTTTCTCGGAGATGCGAATGTCGCTGGTCCGGTCGAACATGCGATTGAGACTGATGACCGCTTCGGCTCGCGCCAGCGGAGCGCCGGGACAGGCATGGCGACCGCGACCGAATGCTACGTGCAAGCGGGCGTTCTCCCGGTCTATCTGGAACTCTCCAGGGTTTTCGAACTTGCGGGAATCCCGGTTGGCGGCGCTATTAGCGACATACAGGAAGGTACCGGCCGGGATATCGACGCCGCCGACCTGCGTCGGTTTTTTCGCCAATCGGAAGTCGCCCTTGACAGGGCCCTCCATCCGCAGGCATTCCTCGACAAAATTGGGGATGAGACTGCGATTCTCGCGAAGGCGTTTCTGAAGGTCGGGGCGCTCGCCGACCACTTGGAAAGCGCAGCTGAGCAGGCGCACCGTGGTTTCTTGCCCGGCGGCGAACAGATTGGCGGCAACCCGGGCGACATCGAGAGGCGTGGGCACCGACTTGTCGGGAAAGGTGGCTTGCGCGAGACCCGAAAGGATATCTCCTCTGGGATTTCTCCGGCGGTCTTCGATATACGTCGAAAAGGTGTCGTATAGCCATTCCAGCGGTGAGTGCTGGACTTCGCCATCCACGCCGCCTAACCCGGCTCCGGCTCGTTCCTGTCGTATGAGGTGCTGGCGGAACTTAATCCGGTCCTCGGCTGGCACGCCCAACAGATCGGAGACGGCGAGTACGGCGAAGGGCTGGGCGAAGTCGGCCATGATCTCGCACTCGCCACGGGATATGAAGGTGTCGATCTGCTGTTCGGCCAACGCCCACATGAAGTCCTCGTTTTCCTTGAGGCGCTTTGGGGTGATTAGGGCCATCAACAACGACCGGTGAGCCGTGTGTTCCGGCGGATCCATGGTCGGAAGCTGATCGCTGAATGGCGTCTTGTCACGGTAAGCTTCGATCAGCTCGGAAATGTCCTCGTTTTCGTGCCCCTTCAGCGGAATGGGGCAGCCCGCCATTGGTCCACTGGTCGACATACAGGAGGAAAAGCGCTCGGGATCGTTGTAAATCTCAAGGGCTTCGTCGTAACCCGTCACCATAAAAATGCCCTGATGCGGCTCACGCACTACCGGCGACTGCTGTCGCAGATAATCGAAATAGGAGTACGGATCGTTTATGAAGCGGTCGCTGCGGAAGAAATCGTACTTTTCAAAATCTTGTTGCTTATCGTTCACATCGGCTCCTTATTCGAGCTTTACTGAATATTTGTTAGCCGCAATTACTACACTGATACAGATACCAACATATTGCCAGATGATTGACTCTTCTAGGCTCCAGTCGTATTTAGCGGTTTGGGCAGATCCTCTGGACGGCTCTAAATCTTTCTAACTATTCAACGAGCCTTCTTTCTCTTTTGATTAGGACGCCCGATTTTAGCCTTTTTTCGGGTCGCCGCATGTGATTTCATAGAGATTCGCTGCTTAACCGATTGGTGTTATTCGTTGCTATCTATTAACCCGGCGGACAAATGTATCTGCTGTTTTTTTCGGCTCGTGCTGTAGTGGTGGGTTTGAAACCCACCTGCTTACGCCGAAAAGTTGAGATCGAGCCTGCCGGTCAATACTCCAGGCAAGCCCGGCATGACCTACATCCATGTAGGCCGGTTTAAAACCGGCCCCTACGCAAAACATCAGGTGTATTTTCCTGCCGGGTTAATAGTAACGCGGAACTACTGGGAACTACTGTTCGTTGCCGCAACGGCGGGCGACAACGGTTGGTCGAGTCTCGCTTTGAGCTGATCGTAATCCGCTTCAAACTTGGGGCGCATGGTTCCGCAAAGCCGATCCCAGATCGTGG
>JANMSB010000061.1:0-6294 GCA_031388915.1 Pseudomonadota bacterium
GGCGCGGAGATTTTCCACACCCTCAAGAAGGTGTTGCACGATCGCAAGTTGGCAACCTCCGTGGGTGATGAAGGTGGCTTTGCGCCAGACCTGCCGTCCAACGAAGCGGCACTCGAAGTGATTCTGGAAGCCATCGACAAGGCGGGATACAAAGCCGGTCGCCAGATTTTCTTAGGGCTGGATGTGGCTAGCTCCGAGTTCTATCACGACGGCATTTACAACTTGGAGTCGGAAGGCCGCAAATTCACCTCGGAAAAGTTTGCTGAGTATTTGGAAGGCCTGGTGGGTCGCTATCCGATCATCACCATCGAAGACGGTATGGACGAAAGCGATTGGGCCGGCTGGAGCGAGTTGACCAAGCGACTGGGCAAGCGCGTGCAGTTGGTGGGTGACGATCTGTTCGTGACCAATACCAAGATTCTCAAGCGCGGCATCGACGAAGGCATCGCCAACTCCATTCTGATCAAGCCGAACCAGATCGGTACGTTGACGGAAACTCTGGCAGCTATCGAAATGGCCGCCAATGCCGGTTACTCGTCGGTGGTGTCGCATCGTTCCGGCGAAACCGAAGACTCGACCATTGCCGATATTGCTGTGGCGACACGCGCGACACAGATCAAGACGGGTTCCATGTCGCGTTCCGACCGCATTGCCAAGTACAACCAGTTGCTGCGTATCGAAGCCGAGTTGGGCAGCGAGGCACGTTATGCAGGCGTCGAGGCATTCCCGGTACCTGTGCCGGGTGTGAGCTGCTAGAGACGAGCACACATGCGAATCCTTGCGTTGTCACTGTTGGCGATTGTGGTGTTACTACAGTATCGCCTATGGGTCAGCGACACCGGCATGCGTGAGGTGTGGCGGTTGCGCCGCGAAGTGGCGACGCAACAAGACCTCAATACGCAGCTCAAGGATCGCAATCGTACCTTGACGGCCGAGGTGCAAGACTTGAAAAAGGGCAAATCCGCCATCGAGGAACGCGCTCGGACTGACCTAGGGATGGTCGGTTCCAACGAAACCTTCTTTCAGGTAGCGCCGGGCAGTGTCAGTGCGACCAAGACGAAAAATATAGTGGCGGCACAGCAGAATTCGAGCGACGCCGAGACGGGTGGTGCGTATGAAGCCCCAGTGCACAATCAGAAGCAGAACAACGCACCAAACACTACCGACGCCGCCAGACCCTTGGTCAGCGCGCACGTCGGCAGCCCTTAAGTTGCGGCGAGTCAGGTTGTGACGGCGAGTTACTGGGCAGTGATTCCTGCCGCAGGCGCGGGCAAACGCATGGCGCGCGCGGTGCCCAAACAGTATTTATCACTGCATGGTCGTAGCGTGCTGGAATGGGCGCTACAGCCGTTCCTAGCTGATGCACGTTGTCGTGGTGTGGTGTTGGTGCTGGCGAGTGACGATACGCATTGGCCGACATTGGGATTGCATCATTCCAAACTGCGTGTGGCAGCGGGCGGTGCTGAACGCGCCGATTCGGTGTTGGCGGGATTGAATACCTTGCTGAGCATTGCTGCACCAACAGAATGGGTATTGGTGCATGACGCGGCGCGACCATGTGTGCATCCCGCCGATCTCGACGCCTTGCTGGCAGTGGCGAACGATGCTGAACCTGTGGGCGCGTTGCTTGCCACGCCGGTATCAGACACGTTGAAACAAGCGACAGCAGACCAACGTGTCGCTCACACTGTGCCCAGAGCGGGGTTATGGCGGGCGTTAACACCGCAACTATTTCGCTTGGGTCAATTACACGCCGCATTGCAGAATGCGTTGGCAAATAACATCGCGATTACCGATGAAGCCAGCGCCATGGAAGCATTGGGATTGCAGCCGCGCCTGATTGCCGGTCGTAGCGACAATCTCAAGATCACTTTGCCGGAAGATTTGGCGTTGGCAGAGAGTGTGCTGGCCGGGCGTAAAATTTAACTGTACGAGATAAGCAATGAGAATTGGTCAAGGCTACGACGTGCATGCATTCGGCGATGGCGACCATGTCATGCTGGGCGGCGTGCGGATTCCGCATGAACGCGGCGTGCAGGCCCATTCCGATGGCGACGTGATCTTGCATGCGTTATGCGATGCCTTGCTGGGGGCAATGGCGTTGGGGGATATCGGCATGCATTTCCCAGATACCGATCCCCAGTGGCGCGGCGCCGATAGTCGCCTGTTTCTGCGCCACATCGCCGGCTTGTTGGCACAGCATCAATACACCATCGTCAATGTCGATACCACGGTGCTGGCTGATGCACCGCGTCTAGGCAAGTTTCGCGAACAAATGCGCGCCAATATTGCCGCCGATCTCGGCATTGACGTCAATCAGGTCAACATCAAAGCCACCACCAGCGAAGGGCTGGGCTTCATCGGCAAACGCGAAGGCTTGGCGTGTCATGCCATCGCGTTGATCAATCACGTGTTGTAGTGGCGGGTTTCAAACCCGTCACCCTTAATTTCGGCTTTCCCCAAAAAGGTGGCGGGTTTTAGGATGGCGGGTTTGAAACCCGCCACTACGCAGCAATCGTTGTTACTGGTATTTATGAATTCACACATTTCACCCATTACCGCACATGGCGCGCCGGTCATCTCGGCACGCTTCAAAGTTGAGCCCGAAGATTTCGTGGTGCGCGAATGGCTGGGTTTTGAGCCCGATGGCGCCGGCGATTTCATGCTGCTGACAGTGCGTAAGCGCGGCGCCAATACTCTGTGGGTAGCCAAGCAGTTAGCACGTTTTGTCAATGCAGACCCTCGCGATGTGGGCTTTGCCGGTTTGAAGGATCGACAAGCCGTGACCGAGCAAGCTTATACCGTGCCTTCGAAAAACCTGAATCCCAATGAGTGGATCGGATTTTCCGGTGAAGGCTTCGAGGTGATCGGCGCCACGCGCCAGCGTCGCAAGCTGCGGCGCGGCGCGCACAAGGGCAACGATTTCGAGATTGTGTTGCGCGATGTGCAAGGTGATGAACAGGCGCTCTTGCAGCGCTTGCAGAAGGTCAAAGACTTAGGCGCGCCCAACTACTTCGGTGCGCAGCGCTTCGGTCACGACAGACACAATCTAGTGATGGCCGACGAATGGCTGGTGCAGGGCAGGGAGATTCGCGATCGCGTGCAACGCGGCTTTGCCTTATCGGCGGCGCGTTCCTTGATCTTCAATGCGGTGTTGCAGGCGCGTATCGAGCAGGGTACGTGGAATCAGTTGTTGCCTGGCGATCTGGCCAATTTGAATGGCAGCAACAGCGTGTTTGCCGTGACCGAGTTGGACGAGGTGTTGCGGCAACGCTGCACGGACTTCGATGTTCATCCCACCGGGCCGTTGTGGGGGGCGGGCGCCCTGCAGGTTACGGGCGCAACTGCGGAACTGGAAACCCACATTGGTCAACACTATGCGGCGTTGACGGCTGGCTTGGCTGGCGCCGGTTTGGAGCAAGAGCGGCGGGCGTTGCGTGTCTGGGTTCGGGATCTGTCATGGGTGCGGGCTGATTCGAATCTGACACTGCGTTTTCGGTTGCAACGCGGCGCATTTGCCACAGCGGTGATTGCCGAGCTACTGGGAACCGCAGTCAACGAGTTTGGTGAGAACGAAGACGGTTGAGTCACTTTCTTAAGAGCGCTTCGACTCCGCTCAGCGACCGGAATAGACGCCTCCGGTCACTGAGCGGAGTCGAAGTGTCTTACTGCCATATGTTGTATTTAAGAACCTGTTCTAAGCGCAGGCTAGTAACGCGTACGCAACAGCACATACACCGCGCCGCTGCCACCGTCGATGGGCCGCGCCGAACCGAATGCGTTTACCGCATCGCATTTGCGCAACCATTGATTAACCACGTTTTTCAGTACTGGACCTCGCGGGCCGGAGCGTCGCCCCTTACCATGCACCACGCGTACACAGCTCTGGCCGTGCAGTAGCGCTTCCTGAATAAATTCCGCCAAGACTGAGCGGGCTTGAATGGCGGTCATGCCATGCAAATCCATTTCCGCAGCCACGGCATATTCGCCGCGCCGCAGGCGTTGCAATACGCGCTGCGGCACATGGTCACGGCGGAAGCTGAGTTCATCGCCGGTTTCCAGTAATGCTGGGTCGTCTACCGGCAATAGCGAGTCACGTAATACTTGTTGTTGATCGGCACGGGTAAAACGGGCTTTGGCGCTGGGCTTGGGTGTTGCCAGCGGCGCGGGCGCGACGGGCGGACGCGGTTGTACATCACGCATCGCGTCGCGAAATAATGCGGCTTCGTCGACCGGCAACTTGCTCACCGTGGGCTCACCCGTACAGACTCATTGACGCATGAGGATTCACGTCGATTGAAGTATAGTTGCGGGCAGATCGCAATGGCCATCACCGCGGACATCCTTTGAAAATTCTCATTAGCAACGACGACGGTTATCGCGCCGAAGGTTTGCAGCAGTTGGTTGGCGCACTCAAGCAGGTTGGGCAAATCACCGTGGTGGCGCCGGAACGCAATCGCAGCGGCGCCAGTAATTCTCTGACCTTGGATGTGCCGCTGCGCGTGACGCGCTACGACCAGGATAGCTACTACATCAACGGCACGCCGACCGATTGTGTGCACATGGCGATTTCCGGTCTGCTCGAACAAGAGCAAGACATGGTGGTGTCTGGCATCAACGATGGCGCCAATCTCGGCGACGATACGTTGTACTCCGGCACAGTGGCGGCGGCGGTGGAAGGGCGCTTTTTGGGGTTGCCGGCCATTGCCGTGTCGTTGGTGACCAATGGCAATAATCACTTTGCCACTGCGGCGCGCGTTGCGGCCGAGCTGGTGCTGCGTTTGCAACGTATGCCGTTGGGTGCGGCCACCATTCTCAATGTGAATGTGCCGGACATTCCCTACGAACAACTTAAGGGAACCCAGGTGACTCGTCTGGGCTTTCGGCATCGGTCCGAGCCGGTGATTCGCAGCCTGGACCCCAAGGGTAAGGAAGTATTCTGGGTGGGGCCGGCAGGCGCCGAGCAAGACGCCGGACCGGGTACGGATTTTCACGCTATTGCCAATGGCTACGTTTCCGTGACGCCGTTGCAAACCGATTTGACGCGCCACGCCATGCTGGACGATTTACGCGATTGGTTGACAGGACGCGCATGAATCCCGCGCCGTTCAGCAATGGCATTGGCATGACCTCGGCGCGCACCCGCGAGCGCTTGGTGCAGCAGTTGCGCGAGCAGGGTATTCGCAGTGAGACGGTGTTGGCGCAGATTCGCAGCGTGCCGCGCCACTTGTTCGTCGATGAAGCCCTGGCCACGCGCGCTTACGAAAACACCGCGCTGCCGATTGGCCTGGGTCAGACCATCTCGCAACCATTCATTGTGGCGCGTATGACCGAGGCGTTATTCGAAGGCGCCGAGCCGCGCAAAGTGCTGGAGATCGGCACAGGCTGCGGCTATCAAACCGCGGTGCTGTCGCCCTTGGTGAAGTTCTTGTACAGCATCGAACGTATCAAAGCCTTGCAAGACCGTGCCAAGCAAACCCTGCTGCAGATGGGATTACGTAATGTGTATTTTCGCCACGGCGATGGCTTTCAAGGCTGGGCAGGCCATGCGCCGTACGACGCGATTATTTGCGCCGCCGCACCCATGGAAATTCCTCAGTCGTTGCTCAAGCAACTGGGCCCAGGCGGCCGTTTGATTATTCCAGTGGGACCGGATGGGCGGCAGGAATTGATTCGCATCACCCGGCGTGTTGAGCCACGCGGCGAAGAACTCGTCACCGAGCGCTTGGGGCTGGTGGCATTTGTACCCTTGGTTAAAGGCTTGCGTTGAGTGTGGCGGCAACTGCGGTTGCTATGCTTCTGCGGCGGTTTATGGCTGCTGTTAGCCGCATGCGGCACGCAACCCGTGCGGCAGGGTGCGTACACCGTTAAGTCCGGTGACACGTTGTATTCCATCGCCTGGCGGCATCAGGTGGATTATCGCGAGCTAGCCAAGCTCAATAACATCGGTAACGACTATCGCATTTATCCTGGGCAAGTACTGCGCTTGTCCAAGGCGACGCCCATGCCGAAACCTACTGCGGTCAGAACGTCGCCGACTACACGCCCCCTGGTGGTTGCGCCGCCCACCAATATCAAATGGCAGTGGCCGAGTGTGGCGAGCAGTTATGCCGCGACCACGCGCCCCAATGGCGGTGTGGGATTAGTTGTTAACGGGCAGGCCGGACAAGACATTGTTGCCGCCGCCGCTGGCCGCGTGGTCTATACCGGCAGCGGACTGTTGGGCTATGGTCAGTTGATTATCGTCAAACACGACGAGGTGTATCTCAGCGCCTATGGCCATCTCCAGACGGC
>JANMSB010000038.1:0-5527 GCA_031388915.1 Pseudomonadota bacterium
CACAGGCTTTTTACGGGAGCATGCCTTGACGTTTGCCCAAGGCAGTGGTTTTGCCGGTGGGTTAATTCAGGCCAGTGATTTAGATCTATACGGTGCCGTGTCTTTCGGTAATGCCTGCACGGCTACCAATGGCAATGGCTACGGAGCGGTGTTTCGTTACAGCTTGACCACCAATGCCAACTCGTCCGGTTACGCTAACTGCACTGTTTATGAAAACAACAGCGGCGGCGGCACCATGAGTTTCGGGCTGTGGTGGTTGTCGGTGTTAGGTTTGGCGCCGCCAGTACGGCGCCGCCTGTGCGGCATTCGTTAATTTGTAGGGGCGGTTCGCGAACGGGCCTGCATGGACGTAGGTCACGCCGGTGTTGTTCGGAACATTAGACCGGCCGGCCCTCTATCCAAAAAAGGTCGCTCGCGGGCGACCCCTACGCCAGTCGTCCACTACTGCTGGCTACAAAAACTGCCATTCATAGGCAAAACGCAACTGGTCATAGTCGCGCTTCAAATTTGCCGGGAAGGGATCGAACGGCGCCGCGCGTCGCAAGATAGTCAGCGCCGCCTGGTCCACGGCGGCATCGCCGCTGGATTGTTGAATCACCGCCGCTTTTAGCACGCCGTTCGCGCCGATCACCACTTCCACGACCGGATTGCGCTGGTTAAAGCGGCGGCGCGCTTCCAATGGATAGTTCAGTGTGCCGACGCGTTCGATCTTGCGCTTCCAACCATCTAGATAAGGCGCTAAACGCGATTCACGGGTGTCGGGCGTGATGAAGGCTTCGCGGCTGTTCTGACCGCGTAGACGTAGTTCATCGTCAATCAAACTGGTGGCAATCGGATTGGGTGGTGTGGGCGATAAGGCCAGTGGTGTTTCATTACTGCGCGTGGGCAGGTCAGTGCCGCTTTGATAGGCCAGCGCCGAGCGTTCGGCGCGGCTGGCAATCACTTCCACTGAGGCGCTGCCGGCCAGTGCCTGCGAAAATTCCAAGGCAGTGCCGTCTGCTGAGCCATTGTTGATCGCCGCCAGCGGTGAATCGGCTGGGTTAGCGGCGCGTTCGCGCTTCTGTGTGTTGCCGGTGCCGACTTGGCTGCGCTGCGCCAGATACACCGCATTCGGATTCGCTTCGCGACTGGGGCTGTTATCGGTGAGCAGCAGCACTTCCAAGGTCGGCGCATCGCCTTTCGGCAGCCCTAACGGGCCGACAAAGGTTACGCCGGTGATGACGATGATATGCGCCAGCGCCACCAGGAACAGGGTCGTCATCAGACGGTCGCGAACCGGCGCCACACCCTCGCGTTGCAGCACAATGGACTGTAACTCGGCGGCGGCAGCGTCGATTAGTGGCGGTGCCGTTGGAGATGAGGGAGTCTGGCTCACAGAGTGATTTGCTTGATGGTGTGTAATTGCGCTGCGGCGGGGTTCCAGTGCAGGCGTGCATACAGTGCCGCAGTCACTTCAATCGCGCCAGTGGCATCAATGCGCAACACTTCACGAACGCCTAATTGCCGCGCAATGCGTTGCCAGTGATCGGGGCCAGCCGCCATTAGCGCGGTGGACGCAGCATCGGCCAAGGTGGCATCCGTGCTCACCACGGTTACAGCATGGGTGTGCGTCACCGGCAAACCGGTATGGGGGTCGAGTAAGTGATGGATGCGTTGGCCGTTGTGTTCGGCATACCGCTGGTAGTCGCCCGACGTTGAGATGCTTTCGCCTGCCTTGAGTTGCAGTGTGGCCAGCGCCTGATCCGACCGGGGCGCGCGAATTGCAACGGTGGCCAGTGCTTGCACTGTGCCGAGCACGCTTACCTGCCCACCCAAGTTAAGCGCCGCATCATGGCAACCCAGTCGCGCCAACTCTGGTAGTGCCAATTGCAGCGCAAAGCCTTTGGCGATGGCGCCCAAGTCCAGATGTAAATCAGTGCGCTGGCTGCTGACGTCGCGGCCGTTGATACGTAGATCAGCCAAACTGGGATGAGTGTGCTGCCAGCGTGCAAGCGTTGTGGGCAGGGTCGATTGCACGCCGGGCTGATTCAGATCGGCAAACCCCCAGGCTTCAATCAGCGGCGCGACCGCCGGGTCGAAGTACCCGTCGCTAAGTTGCTGAAGCTGTTGCGCCCTCTGTAGCAGTGCCAGTAACTCGGCCGACACTGGCAGGCGTTGCCCGTGGGCTAGCGCCGCGTTCAGACGTTTTAGTTCGCCGCTGCTATCTATTGTCCACGGATACCAGTCGATACCCTGGCGCAGCAGGCGTCGCTCAATAGCAGCGCTGCACTGTGCAGCGACTGCGGGGCGTTCCGCCAACACGGCTAGCTGCACCGTGGTGCCCATGGCCAGAAACTCACTGTCGTAGCGAGTGGCCTCCGGCGCACAGCCGGTCAACCATGCGCCCCACCACAGCAGGCAGACGGAGCGTTTACTTGCGGCGCTTCTCAATGGCATCAATCAAAACGCCGGCCAGGTCGGTCTTGAATTGCTTGTCGATTTCGCGAATGCCGGTAGGGCTGGTGACATTGATTTCGGTGACAAAGCCGCCGATCACATCAATGCCGACGAACAACATGCCGCGCTCGCGTAAGGTGGGACCGATCTGGCTGACCAGCCAACGATCGCGTTGATTCAGTTCGCGTCCCTTGCCTTGTGCGCCGGCTGCCAAGTTGCCGCGATTGTCGGTAGCCGACGGAATGCGTGCCAGGGCGTAGGGTGCAGGTTCGCCGTCAATAATGAGAATGCGCGAATCGCCCGTATCGACGATCTCCGGCAGGTACTTCTGCACGATGGCGAAGTTGTTGCCGTAGGACGTCTGATTTTCAAAGATCACACTGGCGTTTTTGTCGCCCTCCTTGATGACGAAGATCGAACGCCCACCCATGCCGTACAAGGGCTTGCAGACAATGTGGCCATGTTCGTGCAGGAAGGCGTGCATATCGCCCATGTCGCGCGTGATGAGTGTCGGTGCGCAGCACTGTGGGAACCAAGCGGTGAACACCTTTTCGTTCATATCGCGCAGCCCGGCCGGTTTGTTCGCTACCAGCACCCCGGCGGCTTCGGCGCGTTCCAGAATGTACGTGGTGTAGATGTATTCCATGTCGAAGGGTGGATCCTTGCGCATCAGGATCACGTCCATGTTGGCCAGCGGCTCGATGTGTTCGGCGCCCACCGTGGCCCAATTCTCATAGTCATCGCGTACCTCGACCGGATGCACCCGTCCCCACGCCACGCCGTCGCGCAGCCACAGGTCGCGTTGTTCCAGATAGAACAGCTCGTGGCCGCGCTTCTGGGCCGCCAGCATCATGGCCAGGGTGGAATCCTTGGCCGGTTTGATGCCCTCAATCGGGTCCATCACGATGGCGATACGTAACTGCCGTTTAGTCATACACGGGTCTCAAAGTGGTCATCGGCAAGCCGCTGGCCTGCGTAAAGGGTCAAAAAAATGTTGGCGGTCTCCGCCCTGCGTTTGCCGGTTCTGCGCACTGTGCCGCAGAGCTGGTCGTGACGGGCTTCATACTATACGCAGGGCAGCGATGGCAGGGGCTATATCAATATGTTAAAACCGATTCGCTGCAAAGCAGTGAGCAATTTGGTGGGGCGTGTATGGCATGCCCTGCAAGCTGGTGAGTGCTGAGGTACCGCGTGATGAATGGAGCAACTGCCGAAAAACTGCGTCTGGCTGGTCTTAAAGTGCTGGTCATCGACGACAGCAAGACTATCCGGCGTACCGCCGAAACCCTGCTCGCCAAAGAGGGCTGCGAGGTATTTACCGCGGTGGACGGCTTCGATGCGTTATCGAAGATCGCTGACCACCAGCCGGATATTGTGTTCGTGGACATCATGATGCCGCGCTTGGACGGTTATCAGACCTGTTCGCTGATCAAGCACAACAAGGTGTTCAAGAGCATCCCGGTGATTATGCTGTCCAGCAAGGACGGCTTGTTCGACCGCGCGCGGGGTCGCATCGTCGGCTCGGAACACTATCTCACCAAGCCGTTTACCAAGGACGAATTGTTAAGCGCGATTGAAACCCACGTGGCAGATCTGGTCCGCTGAGACTGGAGCGATACCGATGGCACTAATTCTGATTGTTGACGATTCGCCCACCGAGGTGCATGCGATGAAAACCACGCTGGAACGGCACGGTTATCAGATCGCCTCGGCCGGCGATGGCGCCGAGGCCTTGGAAAAAGCCCGGCAAATGAAACCGGATCTGATCTTCATGGATGTGGTGATGCCCGGGGTTAATGGCTTTCAAGCGACTCGCAAGCTGGCGGCCGACCCAAACACCAAAGAAATTCCGGTGATCATGGTGACCTCGAAAGATCAGGAAACTGATCGTATCTGGGGTATGCGTCAGGGCGCGGTGGACTACCTGGTTAAGCCGGTGTCGGCCGAGCGTTTGCTGGCCAAGGCACGCGCCGCGTTGGCGGGCTGATAAGGAAACTTCATGACAGTTGCGGTACCCCTGCGCTCCCTGGTCGATAAGCCTTACGAATTGCTATTGGCGCTGGAAAACCGTGCGCGCACCGCGCAGGCCGGACAGGTGCGCGATACCCAATCGGGCGATGAATGGGTGGGCGTGGCGTTTCGACTGGGCGCGGAGACGTTTTTGGTGGCGCGCGAAGAGACGCGTGAAGTGCTGGGTGTGCCGACATTTCTCACGCGCGTGCCGGGCGCACGCGCGTGGATTCGCGGTCTGGCCAATGTGCGCGGCCAGTTGTTGCCGGTGATCGATTTGCGCGCCTTTCTCGGCGGCGGCGGCGCGCCGATTGGACGCAGTGCCCGCATTTTGGTGGTGAACAGTCGCGAAGTGCCCGCCGGTTTGCTGGTCGATGAGGTGTTGGGTTTTCGGCGCTTTACCGATCGCGAATTCAGTACGCAGTTACCCGCCACGATTCTGCATTGCGATAGTTACCTGGCGGGTGCGTTTAGACGCGGCGGCGAAGTGTCGCCGGTGTTCAGTTTACGTCCGCTACTGGAGAGCAACGAGTTTCTGATGGGTGCGGCGCACTAGGCGCTCAAGGTAGAGAACCTCGTACAGAGAACCATGATGGCAACCGAAACTAGTTTCAAAATGAAGGCGGTACGCTTTAGCCCAGTGCTGATGGCGGTGGCCTTGTTGGCCATTGTGGCGGCCGGTTCCAGCCTGCTCGCCGGCGCCAGTGTGGTTCTGCCGGCAGCCTTGCTGGGTGTGGCCGCTGTGGCCGTGGCGGCGCTGGCGCTAATTCACTGGTTGACTGCCGAATTGCGTGAAGCAGGCGAAAAACATCGCGTGCAAAACGAGCGCAATCAAGAAGCGATTCTGCGCCTGCTCGACGAGATCACCAATTTTGCCCAGGGTGATCTCACCGTCAAAGCCACGGTCACCGAAGATATCACTGGCGCGATTGCGGACTCGATCAACTACGCCATCGAAGCCTTGCGCGGCTTGGTCGCGACCATCAATAAAACCGCGGTGACCTTGGATGGTTCGGCGCGGCAAGCACTGGCCTCTGCCGGCCACTTGGCCAAAGCGTCGGTGCAGCAATCCAAGCAGGTG
>JANMSB010000083.1:0-11743 GCA_031388915.1 Pseudomonadota bacterium
CAAGGCGGCATACAACTGACCACTCAACTCAAAGGCAACACCAAAACTGATTTGGCTCCCGACGAACTGTTCAAGGATGAGCAGAGGAATAGCGCGGCAGCGCATATCGCATTGCGTGACCTAACGCTGGATGCCGCTACCCTTGATATGGAGCTATATCCGGACAAGTATAAAAAGAAAAAATAACCGTCGCTGCAACCATGCCGACTCGGCTGCATTGGCGGATGCAGCAAGAAAGCTGGTTACATCTGGATAATCCGACTGATAGACATGCAATGACCGCGCGCGAATTCAGGGCGCCCAAGTGGTTTGCAACCCACCCACACGTCGCGCCACGAAACACAGCAGCACAAACCCCGCGCAAGCCCCCAGCGCAAGCAAATCCTCGCGCCACACCGGCGAGAAGATCAACACAAAGCCGCGATCCTTCACCAGCGCCGCGAAGCTGGACACACAGAAGGGCATCAGAAACAAACGCACCGTCGTCCAGAAGTCCGGCTTGCCGTTACCTGACACACTCAGGATCAAGCCGATGCCGATCACCACACTGATACCCAGTGAGGTTAGCCAGAGGCGTGGCGCGGGATCGAAGTGAAATATGACCATCACCAGGTACCAAGTGAGGTAACACCAGAGGATTTGCTGGGTGGCGGGGAGTTGGCGCAGATATGTCAGTAAACGGTGCATGAAAGCTCGGCTCAAGGGCGTGTGGAAGCAATCAGGAAACACCATGCAAGCGTTAAGCCAAAACAAACGCCGAGCTTCCGCTACGTCTCAACGCCAGCCTACCTGATGCCTCGCTACCTCATCCCCGCCTAAACGTCACCACCAACACATCCCGATAAGCCGGCAAATCAACATGCAGCGGCCGCACCGGCGTCACGCCGTGATACATGCGGGCATCGTCGACAAACGCTGCATCGCAAGGATCGGTGAGCGTGAATGTGCCCAGCGGCTGCTCATGCTCGTCATAAATGGTAGTAACGCCTTCGGCAATGTTTTCACGGGCGATGAGCAGCACCAGCACCCAATCCACGCCATCGCGATGCAGGCCTTCGGGGGTGGGTTTGCCGTGGATGCCGGGCTGCGCCTCGATCCGGAATTGATGGCATTCGACATGCCATTGCTCGGGTTGTGATGTAACGGGCGTCAATGAGGTGAACACTTCATGGCAGTGACGCAGGATGACCAACAACAACGGATGCGTAGCAATGTGCTCAGCGAATGGTAGAAACCAACGTTCGATGCCGCCGTTGAGGGCGTTGTAATCGCGGCTTTGGTAGTGCGGTTGCCGTGGTTTGCGCTCGATGTACTCGGCGGACACCGCATAGGCTTCGAAGCGACGACGTCGATAGCGGCCGCCGTCGGCCATGTAGGTGTCCACGCTCAAGGCATTCCAACTGGCGGCGAATTCAGGCCAAGCTTGCCAGTCGGCATCGTCCAGCCAGTGTTTGAACTCTACTGCGGGGAGACGAGCGAAGCCGCGCTGGGAGAGGTCGCGTGACAGATCGGTCACGAGTGGCTGATTGCTGGGGTTATGCGCTGTCATCTTGCAGTTCGTCTGATCAAGAGGGCGGTTCATCAGCCTATCTTCAAACCTACCGCATCGCACAATAAACGTGCGGACGTGGTGCAGCCCTGCGCTGTTTACGCTCAGGTTAAAGGTGTTCTGAGGCCAAGTCTCCACCTCTACAGCGCCAACCACCTGATTTATAAAGACCCCAGAAGTTGGCACAGGCATTGCATTGATAGAACCAACAGAGTTCGCGTCCCCCCGCAACTCTGGTGAGGTTCCTCCTTCTGGCGAGGAACCTCCTTGGCAACGCCGCCGACGGTCATTAAAGCACTCCGGGCTTCATTGACTTTCGCGCGGCGTTTTTTTTGGTCTCGATTTTGGTCAAGACCAGCGAATTTGAGTATTGAGGTCGGAATCAATGAACGGTCGTGCCACGCGTATACAACTGCTGAACTTCACCTCGATTCCCATGCGGGCGTTCCATCTGTCGTGGATGGCGTTCTTCGTGTGCTTCTTCGCGTGGTTCGCGGTGGCGCCACTGATGCCCATCATTCGCAATGACTTGGGGCTCACCAAGGATCAATTGGCCAACATCAACATCGCGGCGGTGATGGTCACGATTCTGGTGCGGCTGATTGTCGGCCCGCTGTGCGACAAGTTCGGTGCGCGCCTGACTTACACCTGGCTGCTGGCGCTGGGTTCGATTCCGGTGATGGGCATTGCCTTCACGCATAGTTATGAAGGCTTCTTGTTCTTCCGCTTGTGCATCGGCGCGATCGGCGCTTCATTTGTGATTACACAGTTGCATACTTCGACCATGTTCGCGCCCAACGTGGTAGGCACAGCCAACGCCACGGTGGCAGGTTGGGGCAATGCCGGCGGCGGCGCTACGCAGGCCATCATGCCGCTGATCGTGGCGGCGCTGCTCAGCTTCGGTGTGGAGCAAGCCATGGGTTGGCGCGTGGCGATGTTTGTGCCCGGCGTGTTGATGTTGGGCATGGCAGTGTTTTATTTCCGCAGCGCCAAGGACACACCGCGCGGCAATTTGAAGGATCTGCCGCATCACGACGATGCCAAGGGCCTCAGCGGCTGGCAGAGCTTCGTGCTGGCGGCAAAGGACTATCGCGTGTGGATGTTGTTTGTCACCTACGGCGCCTGCTTCGGCGTGGAACTGACCATTCACAACATGGCGTCGATTTACTTCGTCGATCATTTTGCCTTGGACATCAAGACTGCGGGCTTGTATGTCGGCTGTTTTGGCCTGCTGGCGTTGTTCGCGCGTGCACTGGGCGGCATGGTGTCCGACAAGTTGGCGCACAGCAAAGGCCTGGATGGCCGCACCCGCTGGTTGTTCCTGCTGATCCTCGCCGAAGGCATTGGCCTGACGCTGTTCGCCAAAGCCGGTAGCCCGCAAGCGGCGTTCATCACCATGATTCTGTTCGGCATGTTCACGCACATGGCCTGCGGCGCCACGTATAGCTTGACGCCGTTTATCAACAACAAGGCCAAGGGCGGCGTGTCGGGAATCATTGGTGCAGGCGGCAACGTCGGTGCAGTGGCAGCCGGCTTCTTGATGAAAGGCAGCGCCACCACACAAGAGGGTTTGTTCACCCTGGGCGTGCTGGTCACCATCAGCGCGGTGTGCGCCATTGCCGTGCGCTTCAACGCTACCCATAAAGCCACCGAACGCGAAGCCTATGCCGCCGCGCTTGAGCACAAGCGTCATAGCGATGCCGCACCAGGCGTTCCTGTTACCGAAGCTGCTTGAAGAACCTGGCGAGCACATCCTTATGAGCAATGACATCCAGAAACTCTTGGTCATCGGCAACGGCATGGTGGGTCACCGCCTGCTGGAATCGTTGGCGGACGCCTGCGCGCCGTATGAAATCACGGTGCTATGCGAAGAACCGCGCCCAGCTTACGACCGCGTGCAGTTGTCGGGGTTTTTCTCCGGCAAAACCGCCGAAGATTTGTCGCTGGTGAAGGAAGGCTTTTTCGAGAACAACAACATCACGCTGCATTTGAACGACAAGGCCGAAAGCATCGATCGCGCCAACAAAGTGGTGCGCTCATCGCAGGGTCGTGAGTTGGCGTACGACAAGCTGGTGCTGGCCACCGGTTCGTATCCGTTCGTGCCGCCGGTGCCCGGCTACAACCGCGAGCATTGTCTGGTGTATCGCACCATTGAAGATTTGGAAGCGATCAAAGCCGCCGGCGCAGTGAGCAAGATCGGCGTAGTGATCGGTGGTGGTCTGCTCGGCCTGGAAGCCGCGAAAGCATTGAAAGATCTGGGTGTGGAAACGCATGTAGTGGAATTCGCGCCGCGCCTGATGGCAGTGCAGTTGGATGATGCTGGCGGCTTAGTGCTGCGCAAGAAGATCGAAGAACTGGGCGTGAAGGTACACACCAGCAAGAACACCAAGGAAATTGTTGGTGGAGAGACTTCGCGCCACAAGATGGTGTTCGCCGATGGCAGCTTCCTTGAAGCCGACATGATTGTGTTCTCCGCCGGTATCCGTCCACAGGATGCCTTGGCCAAGTCGGCCGGCTTGGAACTGGGCGCACGCGGTGGCGTGGTGGTGAACAACCAATGCCAAACCAACGATGCCGACATTTATGCCATCGGCGAATGCGCGCTGTGGAGCGGCAAAATTTACGGCTTGGTCGCGCCTGGTTATCAAATGGCGCAGACCGTGGTGAATCACTTGGTCGGCAAAGACGCCGCCTTCATCGGCGCCGACATGAGCACCAAGCTCAAGCTGATGGGTGTCGATGTCGCCTCGCTGGGCGATGCGCTGTGTCAATCGCCGGGTGCGCGCGCTTATTCGTTTGTCGATGAACGCAAGCAGATTTACAAAAAGCTGGTAGTGAGCGAAGACGGCAAGGTGCTGCTCGGCGGTATTTTGGTCGGCGACGCCAACGACTACGGCAACTGGTTGCAGATGATGCTCAATGCGCTGCCGCTGCCGGAGCATCCGGAAGAACTCATCCTACCGGTGATTGAAGGCGGCAAGAAGCCAGTGGCCTTGGGCGTGGCGGCACTGCCTAACTCGGCGCAGATTTGTTCTTGCAACAATGTCAGCAAGGGTGACCTGTGCGCAGCGATTGATGCCGGCTGCACCACGCTGGGCGCGTTAAAGAAAACCACCAAGGCCGGCACGTCGTGCGGCGGTTGCAGCACGCTGGTAGGCCAGATTCTTAAAGCAGAACTCTCCAGCCGTGGCGTGAGTGTCAACAACCACCTTTGCGAACACTTCAAGTTCTCGCGCCAAGAGTTGTTCCATCTCATCAAAGTCAGCCAGATCAAGACCTATGACGAACTGATCAAAAAGCACGGCCATGGCCACGGCTGTGACATTTGCAAGCCCACCGTCGGTTCGATCATGGCCTCGGTCTATAACGAGTTTGTGCTCAAGCGCGACAAGGCTCAGTTACAAGATACCAACGATTACTATCTGGCCAACATGCAGAAGAACGGCACCTATTCAGTGGTGCCGCGTATTGCCGGCGGCGAACTCACGCCGCGCCAGTTGATCATCATCGGTCAGGTCGCTGAGAAGTTCGGTCTGTACACCAAGATTACCGGCGGTCAGCGCATCGACATGTTCGGTGCGCAGGTGCATGAACTACCACTGATCTGGAAAGACCTCACCGATGCCGGCTTTGAATCCGGCCACGCCTACGGCAAGTCGTTGCGTACCGTGAAATCCTGCGTGGGTTCGACCTGGTGTCGTTATGGCGTACAAGACAGCGTCGGTCTCGCCATTGAATTGGAGAATCGTTACAAGGGTTTACGTTCGCCGCACAAGATCAAGTTTGCGGTGTCGGGTTGCACCCGCGAATGCGCCGAAGCTCAAGGAAAAGATATTGGCGTGATTGCCACCGAGAAAGGCTGGAATCTCTACGTGTGCGGCAACGGCGGCATGAAGCCGCGCCACGCCGACTTGTTTGCCAGCGACTTGGATAAGGAAACGTTGATCAAGTACATCGACCGTGTGTTGATGTTCTACGTACGCACCGCGGATCGCCTGCAACGCACTTCCACGTGGATGGAAAACATGGAAGGCGGTTTGGAGTATCTCCGGCAGGTGGTGATTGACGACAAGTTAGGACTGGGCGCGGAAATGGAAGCCGACATGGCCAATGTCATCAACACCTACGAGTGCGAATGGAAAAAAGCCATCAACGAACCGGAAACTTTGAAGCGCTTCCGCTATTTCGTCAACAGCGACGCCACCGACAATCGCGTGGCGTTCGTGCAGGAACGCGGCCAGATTCGCCCCGCCACCAGTGATGAACTGGCGGCGCGCCTCGACAAGACAGCACTGAAAGAAGCGGTGTAACGATGAGCGACCCAGTTAAAACTTCCTTCACCAGTTTGTGGCACAACGTCTGCGCATTCGACGACATCACGCCCAACACCGGCGTGTGCGCACTGGTGGACGGCAAGCAAATTGCCATTTTTCGTTTCGACGATATGGTGTTCGCAGTCGACAACTACGACCCCGCCTCGGAAGCCAATGTGATTTCGCGCGGCCTGGTGGGCGATTTGAATGGTGAGCTGGTAGTCGCCTCGCCCATTTACAAGCATCACTACAATTTGCTGACCGGTCGTTGCCAGGAAGACCCGGACAATTCCATCGCGACCTATCCAGTGCGTGTGCAAAACAGCCGGGTGTGGGTGCAATCCACCGCGCTGCGCAAAGGCGGCCGTCGTAAGTTGCTGGTGATTGGCAATGGCATGGCCGGCATGCGCACTATTGAAGAGCTACTTCAGCTCTCCCCGAATGTTTATGACATCACGGTGATCGGCGCCGAGCCACACGGCAACTACAACCGCATCCTGTTGTCGCCCGTATTGTCCGGCGAGAAAAAAGCCGACGACATCATGATCAACCCAGTCGAGTGGTATGCGGAAAAAGGCATCAAGCTACATGCCGGCGATGCTGCGGTAGCGATTGATCGTACCCGGCGCGTGGTGAAGACCGCTGCCGGTGTCGAATTTGCTTACGACCGTTTGCTGTTGGCCACTGGCTCCAACCCCATCATCCTGCCGGTACCGGGCAGGGAATTGTTGGGCGTGGTCACCTTCCGCGATCTCAGCGATGTGGACGCCATGCTGGCTGCATCCAAGCAGTACAAACATGCTGTGGTGATTGGCGGCGGTTTGTTGGGACTGGAAGCAGCCTATGGCTTGAAGCGTCGCGGCATGGAAGTGACGGTGGTGCACCTGCTCGATACCTTGATGGAACGACAGCTCGACAAGGTGGCTGCCGATCTACTGAAGACCTCGCTCGAACAACGCGGACTGCACTTCAAGATGCCCGCCAAAACCACGGCGTTGATTGGCAATGAACGTGTTACCGGCGTGCGCTTCGACGATGGCAGCGAAATCAATGCTGATCTAGTGGTGATGGCCGCCGGCATTCGCCCCAACATCGAACTGGCGCAAAAAGCCAACCTACGCTGCGAACGCGGCGTGTTGGTGGACGACGCCATGCAGACCTACGATCCCACGATTTATGCAGTGGGCGAATGCATTCAGCATCGTAAGCTCACCTATGGACTGGTTGCGCCGATCTGGGAGCAGGCGCGGATCTGCGCCATTCATCTGGCAGAAAAGGGCGTGTCTTACTATCGCGGCTCGATTACCTCCACGCAGTTGAAAGTGACTGGCACTGACTTGTTCTCCGCCGGCGATTTTCTCGGCGGACCCAACAGCGAAGCCTTGGTGATGAAAGACGCCAAGCGCGGCGTGTACAAGCGTGTGGTGATTGAAGACAACCAAGTGAAAGGCTGCGTGCTGTACGGCGACACCAAGGATGGCCCGTGGTACTTTGAACTCATGAACGAAGGCCGCGACATCGGCAGCATGCGCGAGAATCTGTTGTTCGGTGCGGCGTTTGCGGATTCGGCAGCGTGAGCCCGAGCGCAAACACCCCCTCCCTACCCTCCCCCGCAAAGCAGGGGAGGGAAAGAAATCAATCCCGTGTGATCCATGCCCAGTGAGCCAATCAAAACCACCTGCCCTTACTGCGGTGTCGGCTGCGGGGTAACGGTAACGCAAAGCAAGGAAGGCCCCGTCGTCAGCGGCGATAGCGAGCACCCGGCTAACTTCGGCCGTCTGTGCTCCAAGGGTTCAGCATTAGGCGAAACACTCAGTCTGGATGACCGCCTATTAACGCCACGCATTCGCGGCGAAGAAGTCACCTGGGATGCGGCGCTGGATCAGGTTGCCCAGGGCTTTCGCAACATCATCGATGCGCATGGCCCCGATGCCGTGGCGTTCTATGTCTCCGGGCAACTGCTGACCGAGGACTACTACATCGCCAACAAATTGATGAAGGGCTTCATCGGCTCGGCGAATATCGATACCAATTCGCGTCTGTGTATGTCGTCGGCAGTCGCTGGTTATAAGCGTGCGTTTGGCGAAGACGTGGTGCCGGTCAATTACGACGACTTGGATGAAGCCGATCTGATTGTACTGGTGGGCTCCAACACCGCGTGGTGTCATCCCATCGTGTTTCAACGCATCGTCAAGGCCAAGGAACAGCGCCCCGATTTAAAGATTGTGGTGATCGATCCGCGCCGCACTGCCACCTGCGAAGTTGCCGACTTACATTTGCCGATCAAAGCCGGCAGCGATGTGTGGTTGTTCAACGGTCTGCTCAGCTATCTGCATCAGCATGGCGTGGAAAACATCGACTACATCCAGCAGCACACCAAGGGCATTGAAAAAGCCATGATCATGGCCGACAACACCGCAGGTTCAGTGTCGTCGGTCGCTAAAGCCTGCGGCCTCAGCCAAAATACGCTGGAAGAATTCTACCGTCTATTCGCTGGTAACGAACGCACCATCACGTTGTATTCGCAAGGCGTGAATCAATCTTCGCAGGGCACCGACAAGTGCAATGCCATCATCAACTGTCACTTACTCACCGGGCGCATTGGCAAACCCGGCATGGGACCGTTCTCCATCACTGGCCAACCCAATGCCATGGGTGGGCGCGAAGTTGGCGGTCTGGCCAACATGCTGGCCGCACACATGGATCTGGACAACAGCGCACATCGCCACACCGTACAAACTTTTTGGGACAGCCCCAGCATCGCCGATAAACCCGGCTTGAAAGCTGTGGACTTATTCAAAGCCATCTACGCCGGCAAGGTGAAAGCGGTGTGGGTCATGGCTACTAATCCTGTCGTGAGTCTGCCCGATGCCAACAAAGTACGCGCCGCATTGGAGCGTTGCGAATTGGTGGTGTCGTCGGATGTAGTGCTGAACACCGACACCAATAACGTCGCTCATGTATTGCTACCTGCAGCGGCGTGGGGCGAGAAAGATGGCACGGTCACCAATTCGGAACGACGTATTTCACGGCAGCGGGCGTTTCTGCCGCTACCGGAGCAAGCCAAGCCGGACTGGTGGATCATGTGCGAAGTGGCCAAGCGTATGGGCTATACGCAGGGTTTTAACTTCAATTCTGCCCATGAGATTTTCCTGGAACATGCGCGCTTGTCCGGCACGGATAACCATGGTGGCCGTGTATTCAACATCAGCGGCTTGCAAGAACTGAATCGCGATGAGTTCGATGCACTGCAACCTGTGCAATGGCCGGTGCTCAACAAAGGCGAAGGCACGGCGCGCGTGTATGCCGATGGCAAGTTCTCGTTCGGCGATCACAAAGCGCGCTTCGTCGCCACCAAGCCCGTGTTCCCCAAACATGCCACCAATGAAGAATATCCCTTGGTGCTGAACACCGGCCGCATTCGCGATCAATGGCACACCATGACACGCACCGGCAAGGCCGCACGTCTTAACAATCACATTCCCGAGCCCTATGTGGACATGCATCCGCAAGATGCGTTGTTGTATGGCGTGCGTGAAGATGAACTGATACGCGTGTCTTCGCGGTGGGGCTCGATGGTGGCTCGCTTAAAATTCAGCGGTGAAATGCCGCGCCGCATGATCTTCGTGCCCATTCATTGGAACGGCGTGTTTTCTTCCGATGCGCGCGTCGGCTCGGTAGTGAATCCGGTTGTTGACCCGATCTCCGGCGAGCCCGAACTCAAGCACACCCCGGTACGTGTCGAGTCGTTCATCGTCAGTTGGCAAGGCTTTGTGTTATCGCGGCAAGCCGTGACTGCTAAAGACGCCATCTGGTGGACCCAAGCGCAGGGCGAGCAATTCATTCGTCACGAAATCGCCGGCCGCCGCGCTTACGCCAACTGGTCGCCGTGGGCGCGCAAGTTATTGGGCGCCCAACATGCCGATGCCGACTTCCTGGAATATTTCGATGTCGGCACACGTATCTATCGCGCTGCGTACTTGATCGACAACCGCATTGAAGCCTGTGTGTATATCTCACCACGGCCCGACCTGCCGTCGCGCTCCTGGCTGGCCAGCTTATTCAGCAAGCCCAAAGTAAACGATAGAGATCGCGCCGGCTTACTCGCAGGTCGTTCACCAGACCCCACCGCCGATGCCGGCCCCACCGTGTGCTCCTGCTTTGGCGTCGGCCGCAACACCATCTGTGCGGCAATCAAGAAGCAAGGCTTGAGCACGACGCAGCAGATTGGTCAGCAGCTAAAAGCCGGCACCAACTGCGGCTCATGCATCCCGGAACTCAAGACCATCTTGTTGGAACAGAAGGCACAGGGCGCGGCGTAGGACACGTCCTTCTCACCGAGGGATCCATTCTTCGGAATCTATGAACACTCGTGTTAATACCGGTGTTGTCTAGCAGGCATGGTTTTATTTCGCATCGCGCATGTAAAAAAGCACGTTGGGTTTCTCTAACGACACGTCATCGCGTATCGTCACGGTCATGAAATCACAGAATAAAGTTGCTGCATTTGCTAGCGGCGTTGCAGTAGGAGCACTTGGCGGTCTCATCGGTCTTGGAGGTGCGGAGTTTCGGCTGCCGCTGCTTATCGGCCTCTTTGGCTTCGGCGCACTCCCTGCGGTAATCCTCAACAAAGCAATGAGCCTTGTCGTTGTCGCGTCGTCCTTGCCTTTTCGTGCAGCAAGTGTGCCGCTGTCTGACGTGCTGCAACGTTGGGACGTCATAGTTACGTTGCTTGCTGGCAGCCTGGCTGGTGCATGGTTCGGTGCAGGCTGGGCAACAAAGCTGACGTCCCGCACGCTCTATCGCATTCTTGCAGTGCTACTCGTAGGCATCGCTGCGGTGTTGTTGTGGGGTCATGAGCCAAACGCAAACGCCGCACCGCTGCTCGCCGGGTTGTCTCTTGCAGTCGTTGGCACCGTTGCGGGCTTTGGTATCGGAGTCGTCGCCTCACTCATGGGTGTCGCGGGTGGCGAGCTGCTTATACCAACTATCGTTGTGCTTTTCGGAGCCGACATTAAGCTTGCAGGCAGCTTGTCGCTTGCAGTCAGTCTGCCTACTATGATCGTTGGCTTCACTCGTTATAGTCGAGATCAAAGCTTTGAAATCATTCGCTCGGAACGCAGGTTTCTTATTGTTATGGCTGCCGGATCTTTGACCGGTGCTTTTTTCGGAGCGCGATTGCTCGGCATTGTGCCAACATCGGTACTACTTCCGATGTTGGCAACAATACTGGTCGTCTCGTCAGTCAAGGTTTGGAGTCATGCATAACCGCGTACGACTTACTCCACAGTAGGGCGTACACCTGTGCCCTACCGCCACTGAACACCATTGTGTTGGAACAGAAAGCGCGGGGTGCGGCGTAAGGTGAGTACATGAACCACACTCTGCTTTATGAATCAGAAGGCGGGTTTTAAAGGTGGCGGGTTTTAAACCCGCCACTACGGGCGGAACGCTACGCGCCACCCGGATTCGGATCGCGCCACGCGCGTTCAAACGGCAGCCGCCACGCATGTGGCGCAACCAATTGATGAATGGCGTTCGGCCCCCACGAACCTGGCGCATAAAAACGTACCGGCGGTGGGGTTTCCAGCAAGGGCGTCGATACTTCCCACAAGCGCTCAATGCCTTCAGCCGTGGTGAACAGGGTGTGATCGCCGCGCATGGCATCGAGAATCAACCGTTCGTAGGCTTCCAGTACATCGCCTACCAAGCCGGTATCGTGCATGGCGAATTGCAGACTCAATTTATCCAGGCGCATGCCAGGGCCGGGTCGCTTGCCGTAGAACGACAACGACATTTTCGATACATCCGCTAAATCAAAGGTTAAGTGGTCTGGCCCCTGTGCGCCGACGCCTGAACCGGCAGGGAACATGCTCTTGGG
>JANMSB010000134.1:0-2838 GCA_031388915.1 Pseudomonadota bacterium
TTCGAACATGCGCTTGATGATGCGATTGGCATCAATATCCGGTGCGCCGAATAGCTCTAGCGGGCGAGTCGTGCCGCGACCTTCGCTCAAAGTCGTTCCTTCCAGCATCACGGTGCCGGCATACGCGCGCGCCATCGATAAATTGGGTGCATTGGGCGATGGATTGATCCAGGTGCGCTCACCCAGCGGCCAACCAAACCCTGGTGCGGCATCAGGTTGCCACCCCTGCATTTCAATCACGCGATAATCGACTTCCAGTTTGAAGTGTTTGACGAACCAATGCGCCAGTTCACCCAGCGTCAAACCATGACGCATCGGCATCGGCCCTGCTCCGACAAAACTTTCCCAACCGGCGCGCAGTGCAAATCCTTCTACAGGACGACCGGCAGGATTGGGACGATCCAGAATCCACACGCTTTTTTTATGCTCTGCGGCGGCTTCGAGCACATAGCGCAGCGTCGTGATGAAGGTGTAAATGCGACAACCCAGATCCTGCAAGTCCACCAGTAACACATCAAAGCTATCCATCATCTGCGCAGTGGGCCGACGCACTTCGCCATACAAACTGAATATCGGAATGCCGAGCGTTGGATCATTGAAGTCCGGCGACTCCATCATGTTGTCCTGTTTGTCGCCGCGCAGCCCATGTTGCGGACCAAACGCGGCGGACAACTTGATATCCGGCAACGCCGCCAATGCGTCCAGCGCATGCGTCAAGTCGCGCGTTACCGAGGCCGGATGCGCCAGCAAAGCCACGCGTTTGCCAGCAAGCGGTTTACGCAGGGCAGGTTCACTCAACAGACGATCAAGACCAAATAACATTCACAACTCCAACACAAAACTATCGCGATGATGAAAATCGGGACGCTCACCTGGGTGCTGCAAAGCCCAGTACGACAACTGCTCCACCGAATCTTCAATCACCATACTCAAGCCGAGTTGCAAGCGCTTAAGCCCAGCGAGCGCGGGAACGTTGACTTCAACCTGCAACAACAGCTCCTGCGCCGATACCTGACAAACAATGATGGGCGCGGCGCATTCGATCGGCCGCATACCCTGTCGATACCCGCTAAATTCGTAAGCTGCCCATTCAGTGCTGGGTGCGAAATTAAATTCACAGTAAGCCTCGCGTTGCGGGTCGACCACAAACAACTCGGCGCAGGTGTGTAGCCATAGCCCATCCCGGCGCGCCACCGACGTCGTGGCAGGAATCCGCAGCATCGACAACTCACCCGACAGGCGATAACTCAGTCGCAAGACCTCAGTCGAAGCGCGCTGCACTGTCACGTCAATAGCATGAACAAACGTGCAGTCGCTTACAGCATGGCGGCGCAGCTCAGCCTGGGCAACAACCTGACGTGAACTCACGCTCAACTCTGCTTACTTAGCGCTCTGGTTGGCAGCCTGACTCTTAATCACACTGGTGGCCATGGAAATCATGCCGGCGATGTCGGACAGATTAGCCGGCACGATCAAGGTGCTCTGTGCTTCGCTGGCCAGGGTACCGAATTGCTTGACGTATTCTTCGGCCACACGCAACTGCATGGCTTCCATGCCGCCGCGACCACTTAAGGCTTCACCGACGCGGCGCAGGCCTTCGGCTGTGGCGGTCGCCACGGCGAGAATGGCTTCGGACTGCCCTTGCGCCTGATTGATTTGCAGTTGTCTATTGGCTTCCGATTCTTTGATGACGCGCTGCTTCTCGCCTTCGGCCTGATTGATCTTGGCGTCGCGTTCGCCTTCCGAGGTCAGCACCACAGCGCGCTTTTCGCGTTCGGCACGCATCTGCTTCTCCATGGCGTGCAGAATATCCGCGGGCGGATTGATGTTCTTAATCTCGTAGCGCAGCACTTTCACGCCCCAGGCGGCGGAAGCCTTGTCGAGCTCGCTGACTACATGCGAATTGATGGTGGCGCGTTCTTCAAAGGTGCGATCCAGATCGATTTTGCCGATCTCGCTACGCAGCGTCGTCTGCGCCAACTGAATAATCGCGAATTGATAGTTGGTGATGCCATACGAGGCCATGCGTGCATCCAGCACTTGCAGGTACAGCACGCCATCTACGCCTACCTGCACGTTGTCCTTGGTGATACATACCTGTTCGGGAATATCCATCGCCTGCTCTTTCAAGTTGTGGCGATAAGCAATGCGATCCACAAACGGCACCAGGATATGAAAACCGGCTTGCAAGGTGCGGTTGTAGCGACCCAGCGTTTCAACCACGTAGGCGCTTTGCTGCGGCACCACGGTGGCCGTCTTGGCCAGAATGATGATGATCGCGATAACAATCGCCAGCACTACATAAAACGTTTCCATAGATTCCCCTCGTGTAAGTTTTAAATCCGATTCACGTCGCCCACTCAAGATGCATTGGCTTGCACCAGCAAGGTCAAGCCTTCGACTTTGGCAATAACCACCTCGCCGCTCAGCGTGGCGTTACCGATGTTGCGCGCATTCCAACTGGAGCCGCGATAGTCGACGCGACAACTTTGGCCCGGTGCCAATGGTTCGAGCAACAACACTCGATCCCCCACGGTCAGCGCCTCCGGCACAACATCCTGCGGCTTACGCAATTTTTCGTACAGGCGCTTGCGAAACCCCACCATGGCAGCAATGGACAACACGCCAAACAGCAACCACTGGACGCTGGGCGACATCGGCACGCCAAACCAATCCAGCAAGCCCACCACCAGCGCCGCCGCACCGAAAAACACCAAAAAGAACTGCGCATCGATCAGGAACATCTCAGCGCCGAACAACAACGCACCGATCACTAACCATCCCCAGCCTGGCATAAGTCCTCCGCTTGTTTTTTGGGCTCGTCTCTGTGCCCCACAC
>JANMSB010000184.1:0-8860 GCA_031388915.1 Pseudomonadota bacterium
GCTTGTGCTCGTTCACTCTGGTTAGCGACAGAACTGTGGCGAACAGTCCTGCTCTCGAAGCACATATTCGCAGTCGGCTATTTCCACTGCGCGGTTATCACGATTGAACTACAAGCATGATGTGTGCCATGCATCACACAACAGTGAGTAAAAAAGTTGCACGACGCTCCCAACGGCCTTGCTGAAGTTGTTGGCAGAGCGCCAATCAATGTTGGTTAAGTGCTGAAATTTTCAGCGCTTTAACGACCGCTGCGTCGATGACCGATGGCGCGCTAAATACTAAAAAATTATTGTGTCGAAAGTAATGACGTGGCCGCATCAAGCGCACCCCACCCTATCAATGACCATCACCAAGCCGTCGCAACGCGCAGGATTGGTGCCGCCGATTAGAGACAAGGTTTGCAAACAGTGCAGCTGCTCGGAACCATTCCCCCGCCGGACGCAATACGTCGTTTGCCGTAGGCCACCTGACGATGTCGGTCGCAGTTCACTGATCCCTGCCATAATCTCGCGCCCTTAACAATTAGTGCCGAGACCCATGAAGTTCTGTCCAGATTGCGGCCATACAGTCAGTGTCGAAATCCCACCGGGCGATCATCTGCCGCGGTATGTGTGTCAGTCATGCCAGACGATTCACTATCAAAATCCTCGCGTCATCGTCGGCTGTGTGCCGGTGTGGGAGCAACAGATCCTGATCTGCCGCCGCGCCATTGAGCCCCGTCATGGCTTTTGGACACTGCCGGCGGGCTTCATGGAAAACGGCGAAACTGTGCAAGCCGGCGCGGCGCGTGAGGCACAGGAAGAAGCCCTGGCCGACGTGGAAATCGGCTCGCTACTGGCGGTGGTGAATGTGGTCCATAACCACCAGGTGCATATGATGTTTCGCGCCCAACTACGCAATCTCGACTTCGGCGTCGGCCCGGAAAGCCTGGAAGTCAAACTGGTGACGGAGCAGGAAATTCCTTGGGGTGAGTTGGCCTTTCAAAGCATCCGTTTCAGCCTGGAGCGTTTCCTGGAAGATCGCAAAACCGGCCGCGACCCGGTGCATATGCACACGATTGCGTAGGGTTACCCGGTTCGGCTTGCCATTGCGCTACGCTTTGGCAGAATAGCGCCCCCTCGTAATCTCGTGGCCAAACCAAGCCGCCTCCGGAGCTACTCAATGACCTTCGTCGTCACCGAAAATTGCATTAAATGCAAATACATGGACTGCGTGGAAGTATGTCCAGTGGACTGCTTTCACGAGGGTCCAAATTTTCTGGTGATCGACCCGGATGAATGTATCGATTGCACCCTGTGCGAACCGGAATGCCCAGCCGAAGCCATTCACTCCGAAGAAGAAATCCCGAAAGGCCAGGAGCAGTTCCTCAAGCTCAACGCCGACTTGGCCAAGGGCTGGCCTGTGATCACCGAACGCAAAGCCCCACCTGCCGACGCCAAAGACTGGGACGGTAAAGCCGACAAACTCAAGTTGCTGGAACGCTAATACCTCCGCCCCCATCTCTACCCTCTCCAAACAAAAAGGCCCGCATAAGCGGGCTTTTTTGTTTGTAATCAACTTAGGACGGTCTTGGGTCTGAAGTTTCCAAGACCGACACAACCTTACCCTCATCCCCTCGGATGATGCTGCGCATGCAATTCCTTCATGCGCTCACGCGCCACATGCGTATAAATCTGTGTGGTGGACAAATCGCTGTGTCCCAGCAACATCTGCACCACGCGCAGATCGGCACCGTGATTCAACAAGTGCGTGGCAAAGGCATGCCGCAACGTATGCGGCGATAGATCCTTATTGATGCCCGCCTTGAGCGCGTAACGCTTGATAATGTGCCAGAAAGCTTGGCGCGTCATATGCTCGCCGCGACGGGTGGGGAACAGGTAATCGGACTGCCGTTCCAGCAAAATTTCCATACGCGCACCCTGGGCAAACTGCATCAGCCACTTTACCGATTCTTCGCCCAACGGGATCAAGCGTTCACGGTCGCCCTTGCCGACAATACGCAACACGCCTTGATTCAGATTCACTTGATTGAGCTTCAGATTCACCAACTCCGTCACCCGCAGGCCGGTGGCGTAAAGCACTTCCAGCATGGTGCGATCGCGACTGCCCAGCGGATCACGCGTCACCGGCGCCTCCAGCAACGCATCCACTTCTTCTTCGGTCAGCGATTTCGGCAGCGCCCGGCCAATCTTGGGCATGGCAATCTGCGAGGTCGGGTCGTCTTTCAGTGCGTTTTCACGCAGCAAGTAGCGATAGAAACGTCGAAAACTCGATAACTGCCGTGCTGTGGAACGGGGTCGTGCGCCCTGCTCGACCCGCCAGGCCAGGAATGCCAACAGGTCGGCGCGCGTCGCGGTGCTGATCTGCGCACTGTGTTGCTGCAACCAGCGATCCAGGCCCGCCAGGTCGGCACGGTAGGCGGATAAAGTGTTCGGCGACAGGCCGCGTTCCATCCATACCGCGTCTAGGAATCGCTCGATGATGGATGCTGCGGCTGGCCGATTGGGTGACACGGGATGATCCGACTTTGAATAAACTGATGACTTAGGTGCTACGCTCATTGGCATTCCAGACTAAATCGGCGTTGTTACCCGTTTTGCTGTAACAAACTCCAACCGATGTGATCGTCCCGCTAAACTTGGTTGCCTAGCAGTATGCTGAGCCGGCAATCCACCGTTGTGATTACAATCACAGAACATATTGCCTATTAACATAAAGAGAAGCAGTTCACAGAAAATGTCTGTTTTAGATACCGCCAGGAAGTCGTTCGCCGTGCACTCGTCACAACCGGTCTTGCGAATTGCGCAATGAGCAACCCTTTCAGCTTCGTGATGCGTCTGATTTACGGTTGCTATGTGTGGTGGGTATTCGCCATTTTGGGTGTCACCACGTTGTTACTGTTGCTCATTACGCCCGGCATCGACAACCGGCGCGCCTTGGCGCACCGCGCTGCCCAGGTGGTACTGCGCATCGCCGGCATTCGCTTCAAAGTCATCAACCCACAGCTCCTGCCCATCGAGCCCTGCGTCGTAGTGGCCAACCACTGTAGTTACTTGGATGGGCTATTGATGAAGGCCTCTCTGCCGGCGCGTTTTTCCTTCGTCATAAAAAAAGAAATGGTCAAAGTGCCCCTGGCCGGGCTGCTGTTGAAGCGGATTGGCTCTTTATTTGTCGACCGCGGCAATCGCCACGCCAGCGGCATGGACGCTCGCCGCATCATGCGCGAAGCCGAGGAAGGCAAGTCCCTGGTATTTTTTCCGGAAGGCACCTTCACTGCGCGCATCGGCTTGCAAGGCTTTCACTTGGGGGCGTTCGTGACTGCGCAACGGGCCGGCCTGCCGGTGGTGCCGGTAGCCATTCATGGGGCGCGCCGCATCCTGCGCCCGGGCAATCCATGGCCGCGGCCCGGCATGGTCGAAATTGAGATGCTGGGCGTCCTTAGCCGCAGCACTACCCGCAAGGATCGCAGTCAAACCGAACTACTGCGCGATCAGGCCCGCGCGCGCATTTTGATGGCCCTGGGTGAGCCCGACCTGCTCGTCGATACGACGGTAGATTTGAACCCGGACATAGAGGTCTCGGCCGTAGACGGAGCTGGCAATATTGCGCGGCTTGAGTAAACTATCGCGCCGCTGTGCAGTGCAGCATTTTTGTTCTCCCATCGCCACCTGCCTCTAACAGCCTATTCACGATTTCGATCAAGGGATGAGCGAGATCGGCAACCGGCTCTAACTGTCTAGGACCGACTGATGACCACAGACATCGTCATTCTCGCCGCCCGTCGTACGCCTATCGGCGCATTCCAAGGTGTTTTCAACGCCACCAGTGCCGCCCAATTAGGCGCGGCGGCAGTCCGCGCGGCGGTGGCCGACAGTGGCGTGGCCGGCGAACAAATCGACGAAATCCTGCTCGGCAATGTGCTCCAGGCGGGACAGGGACAAGCCCCTGCGCGTCAAGCCTCGCTGGGCGCCGGCCTGCCTCAATCAGTGCCTGCCACCACCATTAACAAGGTGTGCGGTTCGGCAATGAAAGCCATCATGATGGCCTGCGATCAACTCAAGACCGGTAGTGCCACCACTGTGGTGGCCGGCGGCTTGGAATCCATGACGGGTGCGCCGTACTTGCTACCCAAAGCGCGTGGCGGTTACCGCATGGGCCATGGCGAAGTGCTGGACCACATGTTCTTCGACGGGCTGCAAAACCCCTACGACGGCAAGATGATGGGCTTTTTTGCCGACGCGACTGCTGCCAAGTACGGCTTTACCCGCGAACAGCAAGATGCCTTTGCTGCCGAATCGGTACGCCGCGCCCAAGCGGCTGTAGCCAGTGGCGCGTTCAAGGCGGAAATCACACCGGTCACCGTCAAATCGCGCAAGGGCGAACAGGTTATCGACAGCGACGAACCTCCTGGCGCCTGCGATCTGAGCAAAATCCCCACGCTAAAACCGGCGTTCAACAAAGACGGCACCGTCACCGCCGCCAGCTCTTCATCCATTTCCGACGGCGCTGCAGCGTTGGTGCTGACTACCGCCGCGCATGCCAAGGCGCTGGGTCGCCAGCCGCTGGCGCGCATCGTTGCCTACGCCAGCCATGCGCATCAGCCGGAATGGTTCACCACTGCGCCCAGTGGCGCAATTCAGAAGGTGTTGGCTAAGGCCGGCTGGCAAGCCAGCGAGGTGGATTTGTTCGAAATCAACGAAGCCTTTGCCTGTGTGACCATGTCGGCCATGCACGATCTGGGTTTGCCGCATACCAAGGTGAATATCAACGGCGGCGCCTGTGCGCTGGGTCATCCGATCGGCGCAGCCGGCGCCCGCATTACCACCACACTGATATACGCGCTCAAAGCACGCGGCTTGAAGCGCGGTGTCGCCTCGCTATGTATCGGCGGCGGCGAAGCCACCGCGCTGGCCATCGAACTGGTTTGAAATTAAACCAGTTCGGAATTCGGCGGACGCGCTGCAGCGCCCCCCTTGAATTGGCAGTTCCGAGGTTGCAATGCAAGTCAAAGACAAGCTGGTCGTTGTAACCGGTGCAGGCAAGGGCATCGGCCGCGCGATGGCGCAGACCTTCGCTAGCCGTGGCGCAAATCTGGCGCTCATCGACCTCAACGAATCCGACCTCGAACAAACTCGCAGCCTGTGCGAAGCGGCGGGTGTGAAAGCGAGCAACTATCTTTGTAATGTGGCCATCGAACCGGAAGTCGTCGACGCCTTTGATCGCATCGCCAAGGATTACGGTCGTCTCGATGTACTGATCAACAACGCCGGCATTGTGCGCGACGCCCTGTTAATCAAGGAAGAACGTGGCCAGTTCAAAAAAATGTCGTTGGCGCAGTGGCAGGCCGTCATGGATGTCAATCTCACCGGCGTGTTCCTGTGCGGTCGCGAGGCCGCCGAGCGCATGATCAGGTTTAACAACGGCGGCGTGATCATCAACATGTCGAGCGTGACGCGCAGCGGCAACATTGGCCAGAGCAACTATGCAGCATCCAAAGCCGGCGTTGCATCGATGACGGTGGTGTGGGCCAAGGAGCTGGCGCGTTACGGCATTCGCACCGGCGCCATCGCCCCGGGTTTTGTGTTAACCGAAATTCTTAGTTCCATGCGTCCGGAAATTCTCGACCGCATGCTGATGTCGGTGCCCATGCGTCGCGGCGGACAGCCAGAAGAAATCGCACAGGCCGCCGTGTTCATTGTCGAGAACGACTACTTCTCCGGACGCATCATCGAACTGGATGGCGGCTTGCGCCTGTGACGTGTTGGTAGAGGTAACGCACTAACCCGCATCGGGATATCCCGAGTTGCAAACACAACTGTGCGTCGCAGTTAATTGAGCCTATGCTTGCGTTCGTCAACCACTAACGAACATGCGCTCAACGATTGGGATGCAGATGACGTTCATACGGTTTGCATCGATAGTAATTCAACTTAGCGCCAGTGCCGTGTGCGCTGTCGCGTTGGCGCAAACACCGGCGAAGCGGCCTGAGAAACCGTTGGTAGCGACGGCAAGCGAATCCTCACTGCCACTGGCGCGTCCGGAATCGCAGGCTGACGCCACCGGCTCAACAACCAGTGCCGATCCACAAACCGGCGAAGTGTTTGAACCCGACTTATCCGCGCAGCAGCTATCCAGTGCCGCCCAAATTCGCTTGGAACGCGCACATGACTCGGTGCTGCAAATTCGCGGCTTTTATGGCAATGCAGAGTCCAGCGCGTTTCACGGCAGTGGCTTTGCTGTCAATGCTGACGGACTGATCGCCACCAACTATCACGTCGTATCCGAAGCCGTACTCTATCCACGGCAGTATCGGTTGGAATACCTCACTGCAGACGGCCGCACCGGCAAGCTGCAGGTCTATGCCGTTGACGTGAAAAACGATCTGGCCATTGTTAAAGCCGACGACTTGCAACTGCCACCGTTGCGCGTGCGAACCGCGATACCCATGCAAGGCGAACGCGCCTACGCCATCGGCTTTCCACTTAACCTCGGACTCACCATCACCGAAGGCGTGGCTAACGGCTTGGTGGCCAACAGCTTCGAACAGCGCATTCACTACACCGGCGCCATCAACGGTGGCATGTCCGGCGGTCCGGCATTGGATGCCAATGGCCTGGTGTACGGCGTAAACGTATCGGTAATCGCCGCAAGGCAGTTGGTCGGTTTCGTGGTGCCAGCCAAACACCTCCAGCCATTACTGGCACGCGCCCGCAAGCCGCTTAACGAGTCGCATACGCCGCGCGAGGCGCGCGACTCGATCGCGGCACAAGTACTGGCCCAGCAAGCCAAGATATTTGTGTCCATGCCCGAGAGATTCGCCACGCAAACGGTACTCGGCTACACCCTACCCACCCAAATCGCGCCGAGCATGGAATGCAATACCGTTGCCAGCCCATCGACAAACCAGCAGTTGGAAATCGAAACCATCCGCTGTGCGCTGCACGCGCGTCTGCTGGTACAGAGGGGCCTGGAAGTCGGCGACATCAACCTGCAGCATCGCATCCTGCACTCGCAGACCCTGCATCCACTGCAATTTAGTCGGCAGGTCAATCGCGAAGTCACTGCCTACACGCGCACCGGCTCCGACCAACATGTGGCGGCGTTTGCATGCGAGAACACCGTGGTATCACTTGATGGCTTCGACGCGCGTATCACTACGTGTGCGCGGCAGTATCGCCTGTTCGCCAACCTCTACGACCTGGCCGTCACCGTGGTGAGCATCAACAATGCACAGCAAGCGGTCATTAGTCAGTTCGACCTGCGCGGTGTGGCCTTTGAATCCGGGATGCAGTTAGTACGCCGCTATCTGGGAGCCATGCAATGGTCCCCGTGATGTTCATCGAAGTCCTGGATACACATGGTCGGGTGCAACTCAGCCAGCGTGTGGTCGGTGTGGGCAGTCAGTGTCGCATCGGCAGAAGCTTGGCATGCGATGTCGTGTTGAACGACGAACATGTCGCGGCTCAGCACACTCTGCTGACCTTGCTGGAAGACGGCCGCGTTCATGTGCAGGACCTGGACACTCGCAACGGTACGCGTATTGACGGAGAACGCATTGCCGCAGACCACGGCGAAACCATCGAACACGGTGAATTTATTATCGGTCGCACCCGCCTGCAAGTACGCACTACACACACACCGTTGGCGCCGGAACGGGTATTTCATCGCGATCTACTGCGACGCTATCGCACCCTGCTCGCCACCATCGGCATGGCGCTAACGTTGAGTTTAGCCGCTTTCTCTCAATGGCTGAATGCACCCGAACATCTCGCTGCGTTCACGCTAGGCGCGGTATTGATTACGCTAGTCGCGCTGTCGTTGTGGACGGGGCTATGGTCATTGATCACGCACCTCAATCACGGTGCCTGGCAGGTGCGCATTCATTTGGCCATTGCTGCGAATTGTATGGCGCTGGGCTGTGGGGGATATTGGCTATATCGGGTCGGTGCATTCGCTACTCAGTGGACTTGGTTGCACTGGGCGTTGGCGCCGATTGCGGTTTGCTTGATGCTCCTGATGATGTACTTGCACCTACGCAAGGCAACCTATCTGAACCAGAGAGCTTCATTGCTGTTTGCCGGTATCGCAACGCTGGCAGTGGGGGGCGCGTTATGGCTGGTGGATTTGCAGATCGATGCGCGCAATGTCAATCGCATCACGCATGGCCCAGCCGTTTATCCGCCTGCGATACGCCTGGCGCCGAGCGTCGATGTATCCGATTACTTAAGCGACGCCACCGCACTGAAACGCGCCGCCAATCGCCATCGCCAAGAGTCGTTAGTGACCTCGCCCTTGCTGGATGAGGATGAGTAACGCCCTGCCGTCAACGACCCTCACGGGCCGGGCTCGGCACGCAGACGCTGCGTTTCAACGGTGATCGCCTCGGACTCGCCGCGTAATTGCATTGACACAACTTTTATCGCGCCGGTTAACCACACCGCTTCGTTCTGCGGATCCTTGCAAAATTGGTCCACACCATCAACCAGCACCAAGTAACCGGACTTTCGGTAATAGCGTGCCTCGAACAACTCGGCCGCCTGCCGTGCAGCATATGCGGGTTGTTCGGCTTGCGGCGCACGTTCTGCCGCATCGAATATATCCATGTGCAATGCCGTGGCCCCCTCATAGACACCACGCACAAATAGCACGCGGGGAACCACCAAGGCATCGCCAGCCAACGCGGTATTCCAATAGCCGCAGTTAAGCCCGAGCGGAATAGATTCCTCCGCTGACACCGATTGCCCGGCGAGCATCATCAACAGCCCGACCCACACCATTCGCATCATTAATCTCCACAACGAGTAGGCCGACGATTGTAGGAGCGGGCCATGCCCGCGAATCATGAGCGCGGGCATGGCC
>JANMSB010000202.1:0-17944 GCA_031388915.1 Pseudomonadota bacterium
CCCTTGCCCGGCCCCCGACGATCAACGATCACCACTCCAAAACCCGCGTCAGTCAATTGCTCGGCCATCAAGGCGCCACTGATCCCTGCCCCGATAATCACCACATCCACCTTGATATCTTTACTCAACGCCGCGTGCGGCACAGATGGCAGCGCGTACGCTGTCCAAACCGGGTCCGAGAAACGAAGATCTTTGTGGGGGTTCAGCATGGAGCACTTAACTAGCAGCCTGTCGGACTTAGGATTGATCTACTGCGGCGGTGGGCCATGTTTAATAAGCAAGGGGGTCCATTTTTTCGATCCTTTTCGTCAAATAGCTACGGCTATTCTCCGCAAATGATCGAAAAACTGTCCTCCATTTCTCACTCGCCTCGCTACGATCACCTAAGTCCGACAGGCTGCTAGGGTGTGTTAACACTAACGCAAGCCTTCGACGATGAGGGCGAAGTAGATAAAGGCGATCAACACCAGATTGAGTGTGTCGAGGCGACTGAAGATGCGACGAAAGCCGTTGAGTCGACGGAACAATCGCTCGACCTCATTGCGCCGACGATACAACACTTTCTGGTACTGCCACGGATTGAGGCGATTGTTCTTGGGAGGAACCACGGGAAGGAACGCTCTTCCGGCGCATCTCCGGCCTGTCCGGGTCAGAGTGAGAAGCCTATGGCGCAGCGAGCATTCGCGGCAACCCTATGAATTTTGGTGCTCCATCCGCCGCGACACTTACCGGGCGCTTACTGGGTGACCGGTAAAAGCGGGGAAGTCCAAATGTTTCTGCTGGTTGCATTTGAACAAACAACGGGGGCATCGTTGACTGATACATGTATTCGTCCAGCCAGGCCCTGAAGCTCACAAAATTCGGCATGGTCGATTGCGTTAGCGTGGACCGCTGGCAGCTACAGAAGTGTCACCAACCCCCAGGCAGAGGTATTTAAGTTCGGTGTAGTCCTGGATACCGTATTTCGATCCCTCGCGTCCAAGACCGGACATTTTCACGCCACCAAAAGGCGCCACTTCGGTAGAGATCAGGCCGGTGTTCACACCGACCATACCGGTTTCAAGTTGTTCACTGATTCGCCACGCACGCGACAAATCCCGCGTATATAAATAGGCGGCGAGGCCGAACTCGGTGTTGTTGGCCATGCGCAGTGCTTCGGCCTCGGACTCAAACTTGAATACCGGGGCCATCGGACCGAAAGTCTCTTCACGACTTACCAGCATCTCTGTATTCGCATCGATCAATACCGTTGGCTCGAAGTAAGTGCCTCCCAATGCATGACGTTTGCCGCCTACGAGTACGCGTCCACCTTTGCTGAGTGCATCGCCGAGGTGTTGCTCGACTTTTTCGACCGCGCGCTGATTGATGAGCGGACCTAGATTGACACCACTGTGCAGACCATCGCCGACTTTGAGCTGGCCGACCGCCGCAGCAAGTTTGCTGGTGAACTCATCGTACGCACCGGACTGCACTAGAAAGCGATTGGTACAAACGCAGGTTTGACCAGCATTGCGATACTTGCTGGCGATTGCGCCTTGCACTGCTGCGTCGATGTCCGCATCGTCAAACACCAGGAAGGGTGCATTGCCGCCCAGTTCCAATGAAAGCCGCTTTAGCCCTGCTGCGCTTTGCGCCGCCAACATGACGCCGACCCCTGTTGAACCGGTGAAACTGATTTTGCGAACGGCCGGATTGGCCGTCATCTCGGCGCCAATCTGTGTGGCATCGCCGGTGACTACGTTGAACACACCGGGCGGTATGCCGGCGCGATGCGCCAGCTCTGCCAGCGCTAACGCCGATAACGGCGTTTCGGGCGAAGGCTTGCAAACAAAGGTACAGCCGGCGGCCAAAGCAGGAGCGCACTTGCGGGTGATCATCGCTGCGGGAAAATTCCACGGCGTGATCGCAGCGACCACGCCAATCGGTTGACGCAATACGATAATTCTGCAGTCGTTCGTATGTGCGGGTATGACATCGCCGTACACGCGTTTTGCTTCTTCCGCAAACCATTCGATAAACGACGCCGCATAGCGAATCTCGCCGCGAGCTTCGGTGAGGGGTTTTCCTTGTTCTGTGGTGAGCAAGGTAGCCAAGTCCTCGCAATGCTCGATCATCAGATCGAACCAGCGCCTTAAGATAAGCGCGCGATCAGCAGCCGTACGCCCCGCCCATGGCTTAAATGCACTCTGCGCGGCGCTGATCGCAGCACGAGTTTCCGCGGTCCCACAGTGGGGCACGCGCGCAATGAGTTGACCGTTTGCGGGGTTATGCACTTCGTCTGTGCTGCCATCATGAGCAGCAACCCATACGCCGTTGATGTAGCACGCCGTACGTAATAATGGTGAATCGCGCAATTTGGAAGTAAGGCTCCGCTTAGAAACTGCAATTGCTTTCATCTTTGGATGAGTTGTAACGATGCGTCGCTGTCCTTCGCTCGCTACTGATTCATCAAGGCTCTATTTCAACACTTCACGACACAATCGAAGGGGTGGACGATTCAAGCCTAAAACAAAAACATCAGCGCCTATCTCCGAGATAGGTCCGTTACCTGTGCGCCGCCCCCGATACCGTTTCACGCAGAATGCAGATCGCCAAGCTGGCGTACATCCGCCAATCGAGCGCTGCACAGATCACGCTGGCGGAGAACTAAGTCGGTTTGCCGCTGGTCAAATTCAATAGGATGACTCCCGCGTCCGTTTGTAAAGCACAGTACCATCATCAATGACCACTTGCCGGATAGCGCATTTCGTTTACCCTCGTACCGATGGTGCGGCGCAATCGGTATGAAGTATATCCATCCACTAATTCTGAAAAATTGCAGTTCCTATCTCCAAGATAGGTATCTTTCTTTGATGCCACCTTCAGTGTCTGAACTGCACGTCCATGCGTGCCAACTTGCGATGCCTGCGATGACGAGAATGAAGATCACGCCAACTGTAGTGACGACGCTGGCAGCGCTCCTGGGCGCTGTAGGTGGTGCCTGTGCTGCGGAGGTACGGGCGGGCGGTAACGTAGCGCCCGCAGATTGCAAGTACGGATTCTTTTCCAACGACAAAGTTGCGCCGCAACCTGCCTTTCCGAATCAAACTCGCGCACCGTTGCCGAAGCAAGCTTCCAACTACCAGGTGCAAGTGGTGGCGAGCGGCTTCAATCATCCCTGGTCCATCGCATTTCTGCCCGACGGCCGCATGCTGGTCACCGAACGTAGGGGACGATTGCAGATCGTGGCTCGCGACGGTCAGGTGTCCGCGCCGATTGTCGGATTGCCCGCCATGAAGGTGGGTCCCCCCGGGAGTTTGTGGGACGTGGTATTAGATCCGGAATTCGCCACCAATCGCCTGCTGTACTTCAATTACTTTTCGCCGCCTGCTGGTCAGGGTGAGCAATCGGAGGAGGAGAGTGCGAATCTCTGGACTGAATGGTTGAATAAACCACCTGCCGAGCGCCACCGCATCGATATGGGCACCGGCCATGTTGCGCGTGCACGCTTGTCCGCAGACTACACGCGATTGGAAGAGGTAAAGATTCTCGTTGATGGCGTATTGGATGGTCGTTTGCGCATTGCGCGCGACGGCACGCTGATGATTACCTCGGGCACACCCGCGGGTGCGGGCACGCCGGTCGATGCCGAACCGCAAGACCTCACCAATGCGTACGGCAAAGTGCTGCGTGTTAATCGCGATGGCTCAATTCCCAAAGACAATCCGTTTGTAGGTCGCAAGGATGTGCGCCCCGATTTGTATTCCTATGGTATGCGCGATGTGCAGGGCGCTGCCGTGCGTCCGCAAAGCGGCACATTGTGGACCAGCGAAAACGGACCGCGCGGCGGCGATGAAATCAACGTCCAACAACCCGGAATCAATCTGGGCTTTCCCATTGTCAGTTACGGGCGTGAGTATCGCGGTGGTGCAATCGATGGTGGGCTGACGGTCAAGGAGGGGTTGGTGCAACCGGCGTACTTCTGGACTCCTTCGGTCGCTCCGTCGGGGATGACGTTCTATTCCGGCGAGCTGTTTCCAGAGTGGCAAGGCAATCTGTTCGTCGCAGCGTTGGCGGGCAAACGTATTGAACGCTTGGTCTTGGCGGGCGACCGAGTCGTCGCCGCAGAGCCGCTGTTGTTGGAACGTTGCCAGCGAATGCGCACCGTGAATCAAGGTCCGGACGGCGCGCTCTATGTGCTGACGGATGAGGATGCGGGACAGATATTGCGTATCGTTCCTGCAAAGCCACATTGATCGTCCAGTAAGTTCCATGGCAATCGAACACATTAAGCGGTGGATGGTCGGCGACGTTGAGATCACGCGCATCGTTGAAATCAATGCAGCGGCGCGCGACATCTCGGGACTGTTCATGGATGGCGATGCATCACTGGTGCAGCGACATCCATGGTTGTCGCCGAACTATGCAACTGCGGACGGCAGGATATTGATGTCGTTTCAGGCGTTCGTGTTGACGTGCGGCAAGCGGCGCATTCTGGTCGACACCTGCGTGGGCAACGACAAGCCACGCCGCGCGCCGCATTACCACATGCTGCAAACCTCGTTTCTGCAAGACCTGGTTGCCGCCGGTTTTCCACCCGAGAGCATCGATACGGTGCTGTGTACGCATTTGCATCTCGATCACGTCGGCTGGAATACGCGCTTAGTCGCCGGCCGCTGGGTGCCCACCTTTCCCAACGCACGCTATCTGCTCAGCAAGCGGGAATGGGACTACCTGCTCAGTCTGGACAATGTCCCGAATGTCGAACGCAATCATTTATCCGATTCGCTGCAGCCGGTGCTTGATGCGGGGCTGGTCGATTTCGTTGATTCAGACCATCGCATCAGCGAGTCGGTGTGTCTGGAGCCCACGCCGGGCCACACGCCGGGTCATGTCAGCGTACATATCGCGTCGCGCGCTCAACACGCAGTCATTACCGGCGATCTTATCCATCATCCATTGCAGTGCGCGGAACCTGCGTTGCGCACCAAGTTTTGTGCCGATCACGACTTGGCGCAACGTACACGCCGCGAGTTTCTCGCTCGCTACCAAGACCAACGTGCACTGGTATTTGGCTCGCATTTTTGCGATCCCACCGCCGGCTGGATTGTGCGCGACGGTGACAACTGGAAATTCTCCGCTTAAGGCTTTGCCATGACTGCACTGCAAATACTAGAAACAACAATACATGCGCGCGGTCACTCGTTTCCCATTGTGGGTTCATTTGCACCGCGCTTCCAGGCGGTAGCAGAGGCGTTTGCCGAGAATTATCGTGTCGAAGACGAGGTTGGCTCAGCACTCAGCGTGGTGGTCGATGGCTCGCCGGTGGTTGATCTTTATGGCGGCTATGCCGATGCGGCCATGAGTAAACCTTGGCTCGACAACACCATCGTTTGCATGATGTCGGTGGCTAAGGGTGTGTCGGGCATTACTTTTAATATGCTGATCGACCGTGGCCTCATTGATATCGACGCTCCGGTGGCTGCTTATTGGCCGGAGTTTGGCGTTGCCGGCAAAGAGCATCTACCGGTGCGCTATGTGCTGGATCATCGCGCCGGATTGCCCGTCGTCACCGACCTCAGTTTGCCGAAGGGGTCCATATTCGATTGGAATATCACTACCAAAGCCTTGGCTAGACAGGCGCCGTTGTGGGAGCCAGGCACGCAGGCCGGCTACCACATCCATACTCAAGGATTCTTGCTCGGCGAAATTATGCGGCGTGTAGTTGGCAAAGGGATTGCGGCTTATTTTCGCGACGAGGTGGCGCGGCCACTACACTTGGATTACCAGATCGGTGGCTTGTCTGATAGCGACCAACTGCGCTGCGCCGATCTGATTGCGCCGAGTGAACCCACCTTGTTTAGTGCGCGCGAATCGAGTCCGACCAGCCTGCGTGGCTTGGCCTTCGCGCAGAATCCGGACGAACCGATGAGTGTGACGGTAAATTCGCGTGCGTGGCGCGAGGCCGAAATTTCCAGCGCCAATGGCCATGGGACGGCAACAGCGGTGGCGCGTCTATATGGCGCCATCGCAAGAGGCGGGGAGCAGGATGGTGTGCGGCTAATGTCCCAGAACACCATTCGCAGCATGATCGCCGAGCAACACCACTTAACTGAAATCGTGCAGAGCCGGCCGTATCGTCAGGCATTGGGCGTGCTGCTCAATACCGAAGACGCGGTGTGGATGGGGCCGAATCCACAGGCATTCGGTCATCATGGATTCGGCGGATCGATTGGCATGGGCGATACCGACGCCAAGCTTGGCTTGTGTTACGCGGTGAATAAGATGCATACACGCACCGATAATGGTCCGCGCGGTCGTCGCTTGATCGAGGCGATTTATGCCTGCCTATAACGACACTACAGCAGCCCCGGTTGCGGTGGTTACCGGTGGCGCGGGTGGCATCGGTGAAGCGACGGTTATGCGGTTGCATGAGGACGGTTGGCGCGTCGTCGTGGCGGATCGGATTATCGGTGCCGCGCAAGCGTTGGCCGCGCGCGTCAATGGTTTCGCTGTGCAACTGGATATTGCCGAGCCAGCCAGTGTTGCCGCTGCTGCCGCACGGGTGCTTGCCGAGTATGGACCCTGCCACGCCTTGGTGGCCTGTGCTGCGCATTTGGAAAATCCGCATGCGCCTGAAGATCAAGACATGCAGGAGTGGGATCGAATCGTTGCTACCAACTTGCGTGGCACGTTCGTCACCCTGAAGGAGTTCGGCCGCACCATGTTGCGTGATGGCAAAGGCGCCATCGTCACGGTGGGTTCGATCACAGCCATGAATTCTTCGCCGCTGGTGGCGTATGGCCCGAGCAAGGCAGCGGTGATTGCAATGACCCGCAATTTTGCGGTGGCGTGGGGTCCGCGCGGTGTGCGGGTGAACTGCGTTTGTCCGGGACCCACACGCACACCGGCTGTCGAAGCCAGTTATGCGCGCGGCGAACGCAACCCGGAAACCATGCGTCGACAGACGGCGCTGGGTCGATTGGTGCGGCCCACGGAGGTGGCCGACACGATCGCCTATCTAGTATCCGAGCGCGCTTCCGCTATCACGGGTGTGACGATTCCAGTGGACTCCGGCGTGCTGGCAGCGCAACTGTGGAACCTCTATGGTGGTGTACCCATGCCGGAGCCCTTCTGAGGTATCGATGCTTCTTGATAAATTCCGCTGTTCTATATCGATTGCTGCTGGAGGCATGTTGTGGTTCGTCATCTGAGGATTTGTTTTTCCTGGCTGGCACTGGGATTTGTGTCGTTGGCGACGCTGGCGGCCGATACCAATATCGATACCGGCAAGAGCACGTTGATTGCCACCTTCAAACAGGAGAACGTGCCGGTCGATGCGCCATTTCGTAAGTTCAGCGGCCGTATCGTGTACGACGCAAAGAATGTCGCGGTGGCTTCGGCCGCGTTGGATGTCGAGACCGGCAGTCTCGATGTCGGCGACGACAGCTATAGCGCCGAAGTACGCAAGAAGGAGTGGTTCGACAGCGCGCGTTTTCCGACGGCAACGTTTCGATCCACGACCATCAAGCCGGTTGCCGCCGGCCGCTTTGATGCCACAGGCACCTTGAGCATCAAGGGTAAGGCAGTAACGATTACCGTACCGATCACCGTGCAAGCCGGCACCAATGCGTTCGACGGCACGTTGGTGATTTCGCGAAAGACTTTCGGCATTGGCGCTGCGGCCTGGGACGATGTGCTTGATGACAAGGTCAGTGTGCGTTTTCATTTGGTGAGCACCGGACACTGAGGCCGTTCTTGAGCAGCGCGGGGCGAATGCCTGGGGCGCGCAACCTCCTATCGCGAAAACGCGCGGCGTAACTCGCTGGCTATCAAGGCCCATGCTTCGTCCGCGGCAGCTTGCGGTCCCAGGTGAGTGAACGCATGGTCACAGCCGCTGAACATACGCTGCGTTACCGGTACGCCGGCATGTTGCAACTTCTGAGCGTACGCGTTGCCTGCCGTACACAGCATGTCGAGTTCCGCAGTAATGATCAGCGCCGGTGGCATGCCTGTGAGGTCGGCAACCGATGCAAGTCCCGGTGAGACCAGTACATCATTGCGGGTCGCCGGATCGGGTGCATAACAGGCATTGAACAGTTTGGCGATTTTTGGATTCAGTACCTTGCTGCGGTTTTCTTGTGGTGGATTCTCGGCCGCTGGGGTGAGATCAAGCGGCGGATAGTTGAGCACTTGCAGGCAGAGGCGCGGCTTGCCGTCCTCGCGCGTATCCCGAGCCAGGCGCGCGACACCTGTCGCGAGATTGCCGCCGGCGCTGTTGCCACCCACCGCGATGCGTGCTGGATCGATGCCCAGCGCGGACGCTTCGCGGGTCAGCCAAGTTAAGACGCCGAAGCACTGATGCAATGCAATCGGAAAGGGATGTTCGGGCGATTTGGCGTAATCGACATTGACCACCAAGCAACCCGCTTCGTGCGCAAGACGTCGGCAATACGGCGCGTCGTGTTCAGGCTGACCAAAGATGAAACCGCCGCCATGCAGGTTGATATACACCGGCAGCTTGGTATCGGCTGGTGCTTGCGGCCAGTACAGCAAGGTGCGCACGCGGCCCGCATCCGTGACACACCATTTCTCCTCAATGGCACGCACCGAAAATTCCGGCACCGCGTAGGAGGGGTTGAGGCCGCGACGATTTAAGATGAAGCGTAGGGTTTTTGCGAAGGCGGTTTGTAGCAGCGTCATTTTTTAGAATTTCGCAATATCGCTAGCGCGGCGTGCCCGGCGTTTTCGACGTGAACCATGCAGAGCTGCCAAGCCGCATCTTCGTCGCGGGCTTCTATCGCAGCGACGAAGCGGCGGATTTCCGCAATCGATTTCTTGGCGCGGCTGGGATTGGATAGCGAAGTTACGCGCAGTTGCGAAGCGCGCACGTGCACTTGCTGGAGCATATTGGTGACTGTCTGATTGCCGGCGCCGTCGAGTAGGACCTGATAGAACCCGGTTTTGGCGCTTAGGAATCCTTCCGGCGTGTAATTGGCATAGACCTTTGCCAACCGCTCCACACTGCGGCGCAGCTCGGTAACTTGTGCATCACTGGCATGTCGCACAAACAGGCGCGCGGCCAGTGCTTCGAGCACCGCGCGCACTTGATAGATGGACTCGGCCGCTTCGGGAGTAATGACGGTAACCGTGAGACCACGGTTTGGCTGCGCGGTAATCAGCCCCTCGGATTGCAATTCACGCAGCGCCTCGCGCAGCGAGGTGCGCGACACGCCAGTCAGTTCGCAAAGTTCGCGCTCGATCAGTCTCGCACCCGGCTTGAAGTGCCCGGTTGCGATGGCCAGCCGCAGACGTTCCACCACCTGCTCGCGGCGTCCTGGGTGCGGTTCAACCCGCATTGACAATGGGCTCTGAGCGGCAACCTTTGCGTCCATGTTTAGCCCCGAAGCTCGCTCCCGGCGAGTTGTTCGCACAGCTTGGCGATGGCGGTGTGGTCCTGTCCGGGGCCGAGGACTTCGCGCGCGCGCGCCCACATATCGCGGCATAACGAGGCAAACGGCACTTCGGTGTCGGTGTCGTGAGCGACATCGACGGCGATGCCAAGATCTTTCACCATCAGATCGAGACCGAAGCCGGCATCGAAGCGCCGTGACAGGACGAATTGTTTGAGTTTTTTCTGCGTGCTGTTGTTCATGCCTGTCGATGCGTTAAGCACATCCACCATTGTCCCAGGGTTCAAACCGAAGCGTTGTCCAATTAACAGTGCTTCGATGCTAATCAATAAACCACCGGCGCTGACTAGATTGTTCAACGCCTTCATGGCGTGAGCCGTACCGATTGCGCCGGTGCGCAACAGCGATGATCCCATCGCCTTGAGTACCGGCTCGGCCCGCGCGATGTCGTGGTCGCCGCCGCCCACCATGATAGCGAGATCGCCACTGATTGCACGCTGTACGCCGCCGGAGACCGGAGCATCTATTAGTCGTGCGCCGCGCCCTTCGAGTTGCGTCGCGAACATACGCGTGCGAGCGGGTGAACCGCTACTCATCTCGATCAGCAGCGTGCCCGGCTGTAGCCCTGCCAGCACGCCATGTTCACCTTCCAGCACGGCCGCGACGATGTCGCTGCTCGGCAGCATGGTGATCAGCAGGCGACATTGCATGGCGGCTTCCCGCGCGGTGGACGCTTGGCTCGCCGTGAGCTCCTTCGCCAGCGCGCGGGCCCGATCTGCGTCGGCGTCGACCAGGATCAATTTAAATCCCGCTGCGGCCAGGCGCTTTGCCATCGGCGTGCCCATTGCGCCCAAACCAATGAAGCCAATGGTGTGGTCTTGCGGAATAGCGTCTGTGCTTGCGGCCATCAGACTTTGCCCATCTCTGTCAGAACTTCGTTACTTGCTTTGAAAGCGTCGAGCCCGGCAGGAATGCCGCAATACACGGTCGCATGCAGTAATACTTCCTTGATCTCATCGACGCTAACGCCGTTGTTGATGGCGCCGCGGACGTGCAAACGAATTTCCGCGGGGCGATTCAGCGCCGTGAGCATGGCAAGATTGAGCATGCTGCGCGTCTTGCGATCCAAACCTGGACGCGTCCAGGTCTCTCCCCAACAGTACTCGGTCACGACTTTCTGAAAGGACATCATGAAGTCGTTGGAGTTATTCACCGACTTGTCGACGTATTCGGCGCCCAAGACTTCGCGACGTACGGCCAAGCCGCGTTCAAAGCGTTCTGATTGCACGGTTGGTTTCTGCGTCACGGGTAGATCCTAGTGGTAGATGGAAGTTGTTAGCCAGGCTCGAAAACATATCTGATGGGACAAGACGCTTCGATAAGCTCAGCGACCGGAGGAACATATTCCGGTCGCTGAGCTTGTCGAAGCGTCTTGATTGCGTCCGATGTATTAATCTGCCGGGTAAATAACAGGAGCACTGGCGTTTTCGCGGTGGTTCTCACGGGCCACTCACCGAAATGCCGCCATCGACATGGATCACTTCGCCAGTAATAAATGTCGCGTCGTTCGACAGCAAAAACGCCACTGCATCGGCAATGTCTTCGGGCGTGCCCAATCGACCCAGCGGCGTTCGCGACAGGCGCGATTCGTAACCGGCAGCACTCACCAGTGCTCGTGCGCCGGGTGTTGGCACTGCACCGGGCGCTACGGCATTGACGCGTATCGAGCGCGGGCCGAGTTCCACCGCCAGTTGCCGCGTCAACGCGACTACGCCGCCTTTGACGGCGGTATAAACCGCGGCATTCGGGATGCCGTGATCAGCAGCGGGAGAAGCGAGATTGACGATACTGCCGCCGCGCTGCGGGTCCATGCAGCTCAGCAGTGCCTGCACTCCCCACAAGGTTCCCTTGAGTCCGACACCAAGCATTCGGTCGACGGTGTTTTCATCCACCTCGCCGATCGGTTGATAACGAATCCACATCGCGTTGTTAACCACCGCATCGAGGCAGCCGAATTTGCGCGCCATGGCTTGCGCCGCCTCCAGAAAAGCGGCGCGCTTGGCAACATCGAACGGCAATGACAATGCGGTGCCGTGCGTTGCAGCAATAGCCGCCACGGTTGCAGCGCACAGCTGGGGGTCCACGTCGGCTACACCGACGCAATGCCCGCGCGCCGCGAGCTGTTCGGCAATCGCGCGACCAATGCCACGTCCGGCGCCCGTTACCAATACCGCTTTGCTCTTTTGGGATGTGCTTACTGTCACTACTGAAACGTACCTAGCTGGAAATTTGTTGCCTAATTGACGTACGGGCATATTGTCATACAATCATATAAGCTGCAAGATAACGCACCCGCAGCGACACCAGACGGATTGACGAGTTGGCGGATTAGCGAATTGACGAGCAGGCATCGCGGCAGAAAATTAGTTTGGGGATGGTTGGGGATGAGTAAGAAAAATGAGCTGCACTTGCACGCCGCCCGATCAGGCCGGCGCGAGTTCCTCAAGCACTCCGCGGTTGCTGCCGGCGCGGTGGCGTCGGGCAGTGTGCCGCTATTCAACATTGCGCGAGCCGCGAGCAACACCATCCGTATCGGTTACATCGATCAATTCACCGGTGCGCGCGCGAATTTCGCGGAGACCGCGCCCTGGGTGCGCAATCAGATTGCAGCGCTGATGCGCAATGGCCTGCAAATCGGCGGCAAGAACTATGCGGTGGAAATTATCACCCGCGATAGTCAATCCGATTCGAACCGCATGGGCAGCCTCGGTAATGAATTAGTCCTGCGCGAGAACGTTGATCTGTTGCTGGTGGCCGACGGTCTGGCTGCACCGGCACTGGAGATCTGCGATCAGAACGGCACGCCGGCGATTTCGACGATGTTGCAGTGGGAGCCGTTTTACGCAGCGCGCGGTGCCCGGGCCGAAACCGGTTATCCGTGGAGCTTTCTATTTTTCTGGAGTGGCTCCGACATCGTCCAGAACTATGTTGGGATGTGGTCGGCTAGCGGTATCGACAGGCGTGTGGGCACCTTTTACGCCGATAACGATTTTGGCCATGCCTTTTCCCGCGGCATGACCAAGGCGTTGGCCAGCGGTGGCTTCACCGAAATACGTGGCGGCATTTTCAAAGATCAGATCGACGACTTCTCGAATCAAGCCATCATCTTTCGCGAAGGCAAGGCCGCGATCCTCTCGGGCCTGGTGTTTCCTTCCCAGTTCGCCACGTTCTGGGCTCAAGCAAAGCAGGCTGGCTTAGAGGTCGAAGCGGTGACGCTGGCGGCCGCCTTTGTGTTTCCCAGTGGTGTCGAGGTGCTAGGTGAAAAGGGCGCGGGCATGTCCACCGAAGTGTGGTTCAACCGGCAGCTGCCGTTTCATTCGAGCCTTACCGGTCAGAGCGCCAACGAGTTGTGCTCCAGTTACGAGCGCGCGACCGGCAGGCAGTGGGCGCAACCGATGGGGTATCACCATGCGCTATGGGAACTCGGGTTGGGTGCGTTGCAGGCGTCGGGCGATCCAAAAAATCGCCGCGCCGTGCGCGACGCCATTGCCAATACCAACATGGAAACCATCATCGGGCGGGTCGATTTCAAGAACAGTCCGCTCAAGAGTGTTGCCAATACCTGGATCACCATGGGGCAGTGGAGTCGCAACAAAGGTGGGAAATATCCCTATGAACTCTATGTGACCAACAACATGTCGGCGCCGCAAGTGCCAGTGCAGCGCGAGTTCCTACCGCTGTCCAAGTTTGGTTGATATGTCAGTTGAGATGCGTGGGCTATGAGCGTGTTATCGGTCGAATCCATTGGCAAGCGCTACGGCGCGATCGTCGTCGCCGACGATCTGTGTCTTGATGTTGCGCATGGCGAGTGTCTCGGCATCATCGGGCCGAACGGCGCCGGGAAGACGTCGTTGTTCAACATCATTGATGGCTCGATACAACCCGATCGCGGCCGAGTGCTGCTGAACGGTCGCGACATTACGCGCATGCCGTGTCACGAGCGCGTGCGCTGCGGGTTGGCGCGTGCCTACCAAGTTCCTCAGGCGTTTGGGGAATTGACCGTGTTTGAGAACGTGCTGGCATCGGCCAGCTTTGGTGCTCGCCTTGCCACGCACGCAGCCATGGATCTCGCTGCGGAGACATTGGAGCGCACCGGCTTGATCGCCAAGGCGGATAGATTGTCGGGATCTTTGCCGTTGCTGGATCGCAAACGACTCGAACTCGCGCGCGCCTTGGGTGCGCAGCCGCGTTTGCTGTTGCTGGACGAAATCGCCGGAGGGCTGACCGAATTTGAAGTTCGCGATCTGGTGAACCTCATCCTCTCGTTGAAGAACGATGTCGCAATGATCTGGATCGAGCATGTTGCGCATGCCTTGATGGCAGTGGCGGATCGAGTGCTCGCACTCAACTTCGGCGCGTGTATCGCGCAAGGCAGTCCGACGCAGGTGATGGCCGATTCCCGGGTACAGGAAATTTATATGGGAGTCGTGCTCGATGCCCCTGCTATCCATTGAAGAACTCGATGTCTTCTACGGCGACTTCCAAGCACTGCATGGGGTCAGCCTGCAAGTGGAAGCAGGCCAGACCGTGGCCATTATCGGCGCCAATGGCGCGGGCAAGTCCACGCTATTGAATGCCATCACCGGACTCAATAGCGAAAAACGCGGCCGAGTCCAGTTCGCTGGTGTCGATATCACCGCCACTCGCGCGCACGCGATTGCGCGCGCCGGCGTCACCTTGGTGCCGGAGGGACGACGCTTGTTCGCAAGTTTGTCTGTTGAAGAAAACTTGCTGATGGGACAGGCCTGCGGTCGCACTGGTCCGTGGACGCTGCAGGCCGTGTATGAACTCTTTCCCCGATTGCAAGAGTTGCGGCAGCTGCTGGCATCGCGACTGTCGGGTGGACAGCAGCAAATGGTGTCGATCGGTCGCGCCCTGCTGACCAATCCGCGCCTGATTTTGTGCGATGAGATTTCGCTGGGCCTCGCGCCCAAGGTCATCATGGACATTTACAGCTGCTTCCGCGCCATTCGCGCCAGCGGCGTTTCGATCGTGCTGATCGAACAGAACGTGGCGCAAGCCTGCGCCGCAGCCGAGCAGATCTATTGCTTGCTGGAAGGACGCGTCAGCTTGGCGGGCGATCCCAAGGAGTTCTCCATGGAAGCCATTGCAAATGCCTATTTTGGCTTTCAGGTGCAACGCGCATGATCTGGATCGAAATCATCATCAATGGTCTGTTCCTCGGCGGTCTCTATGCGCTGGTCGGGCTGGGTCTCGGCTTCACGTTCGGCGTGATGCGCGTGGTGAATATCTCGCAGGGAGACTTCATTGTCGCGGCGGCCTTCATCGGACTGTTCCTGTATCCCTGGACGCCCGTTCATCCACTGCTGGTGATTGTGCCCGTCGCAGTGATTGCCTTTTGTATTGGCATGCTGTTGCAACGACTGATCATCAACCGGGTGTTAGGCAGCGATCAGATACCGCAGATCTTGGTGACCTTCGGTCTGGCCATCATCATGCGCAACGCGATGTTGGAATTATTTGGCGCAAATAACTACTCGATCAATGTCGGTGAGATTCGTTATGCCGGGTACGAACTGTTGGGGTTCAGGCTCGGCGTGTTGCCGACCATTATCCTAGCTATCAGTTTCGCGCTGTTTTTTGTACTGCACTGGTGGCTACAGAAATCGCGGTTTGGGCGGATCATTCGCGCCACGGCAGACGATCATCAAATCGTGCAAGTCCTCGGCGTCGATTACCGTCGCGTCTATGCGGTTGCGATGGGTATTGCGCTGGCGTTGTCCGCGGTCGCCGGAGTATTGCTGGCAATGCGCAGTTCCTTCACACCGTATTCGGGCGTGGACCGCCTGCTGATTGCGTTCGAAGTGGTGATCATCGGCGGACTTGGCTCTTTCTGGGGCATGTTCGTTGGCGGGCTCATCCTGGGTATCGTGCAACTGCTTGGGCTGCGCTTCGATCCAACCGCCGGCGTGATGTACGCCCATCTGGTTTTCTTCGCGATGCTGGTGCTCATGCCCAAAGGGCTGGCCGGAGTGATTCGTAAATGAATACGTTGTTAACACCCGGTGCCGCCGCGACACGGCGCACCATCACACCACGAACTCGCGCGCTCAGTTGCCTGGTCGTGGTGCTGGTGCTGAGTGCGGCACCATTGTTCCTGGCATCCGGTCAACTGCGTCTGCTGACCGAAATCCTGATCGTGTTCGCCTTCGCACAAAGCTGGAATTTCCTGGCCGGTTACGCCGGGCTCATGTCCTTCGGACAACACGGCTTCATCGGCATCGGCGCCTACTTTGTGTTTTTCATTTCGAATCGGACTGGCATCAACCCATTCTGGTTACTGCCCATTGCATTCATCTTTTCGGCGCTGGTTGCCGCAGTCATTGCGCCGATGGTGTTTCGACTACGCGATGCTTATTTCGCGATTGGCGTCTGGGTGCTCGCCGAGGTGGCGCGACTGTACGTGTCGCAGACCGAATGGTTGGGCGGGGCGAGCGGCATGCCGCTGACGGTGACACGTGGTATGGATCGCTTTTGGATTGCTGCAGGCAATTACTGGGCGGCGACTGCATTGGCGGTCATTTGCGTGATCGGCTTGCACGGTCTATTAAAGACACGCCTGGGGTTGGCGCAGACAGCGGTGCGCGACAACGAGCAAACAGCAGCAGCGGCCGGCATCAATGTCTGGCGCACCCGCTTCATCGGCTTCGTGCTGGCTTCGGGCGTCTGCGGCATGGCGGGAGCTATCTATTACATGTCGGTCTTTCACGTTGATCCGGGCGCCGCCTTCGATGCCAATTGGATCGTGGTGATGTTGTTCATCGTTATCATCGGCGGCGTGGGCACCATTGAGGGACCGATCATCGGCACCGCAATTTACTTCGGGTTTCGCGGCGTGCTGGCCGATGTCGGCAATTGGTACCTGATGTTGCTGGGTGCTGCCGCGGTAGTCACGATGCTGTTTGAGCCGAAGGGCATCTGGGGCGTCGTCGAGAAACGCCTGGGATTCGAGTTATTCGGTATTCGTCGACGGATGCCGCGCAGAAGTGCAGCGCGCGATGCGACCACACAAGTTTAGGAGTCATTCATGAGCGGACGTTTAGCCAACAAGCGCGCCATCATTACCGGTGCCGCGACCGGCATCGGACAAGCGATCGCCGCGGCGTTTATAGCGGAAGGTGCGCGTGTCGTTATCGGCGATATCAATGAACGTACCGGCAGCGAGACGGCCAAACGATTTGGCGATAGCGCGAGCTTCGTGCGTTGCGACGTGTCGGACGAGCAGAGCGTTGCGGCGTTGGTTCGCGAAGGCGTCGCGTGGCTCGGGGGCCTTGACGTGTTGGTCAACAATGCAGGCCTGCAATTTGCGGGCGTGGTGGAAAGCTTTGAAGTAGCGCGTTGGGACGCCTTGATGGCGGTCAATATCCGCGGCTGTTTTCTAACCACCAAGTTCGCGGTGCCGCACTTGCGCGCAGCAGGCGGTGGCTCGATCGTGAATACCGCGTCGTTGGCGGCTAAGCGGTCCGGCCCCGGCATGACGGCTTATGCGGCGTCCAAGGGTGCGGTGATGGCGTTCAGTGCGACCGCGGCGATTGAGCTTGCACCCGACAAAATCAGGGTCAATTCGGTGTGTCCGGGATTTGTCGATACGCCTTTCAATCAACCGGCCATCACTTTCATCGGTGGCGCGTCCGTGCTCGACGAGCTGGTCAGCAAGATGGTTCCGCTGGGGCGGCAGGCACAACCTGCGGAGATCGCGCCATTGTATGTTTACTTGGCGTCCGATGAGTCGGCTTACGTCACTGCGCAGGCCTATTCCATCGATGGTGGGGTATATAGCTAAGGGTTGCGCTGATTGACCGTGCTCGCGTCGGTTAGTCAAATCCGCCACTACAGCTAGGGTCCTTATTTGTGCGCCAAGCCGGCATGCGCTTGGAAGTGCCGGGTGGCGCTGAAGTTTATTCGTTTTGGTTGCGGCGATCATGATGTAGTGGCGGCCGATGCCGCTTTAGCAGGCTGTTGAAAATCTCATTTTCAACAGCCTGCTTTCCGGGCCATGGAAGGCCCGGCGAAATCATGCGCTCCTAAGCGCTTGATTTCGGGAGCGCGAAAAAGTCACGCCTTTTTCGAAGCGACGTTGAAAAGGGCAGGACAGCCCTTTTTCAACAACCTGTTAGAAAGGTACCTACGCCTTAATGTACGCGCCCCTGACCAGTGCCCATTGATGTTCACTATCTTGAGTGCCGCCGCCTATCTTTGTGGTAGGTAAATTGTGATCCGTCTTTCTCTACCTTAGACACTGTAGATCAACCATTACGGCATTTGATTTGTATTAGAAATTACACAGGGGGACATATGATCAGCACTAGATTCCACCAACTATGCAAGAGGATGCCGTCGGGAAAACCCGCGCTGGCGCGACTCTTTGCTACGACGGCGTGCACGCTAGCAGCAACTGTGGTGGCAACTGGCGCCGCAGCGGCCGAAGACAAGCTGGACAGTGGCATGCTCGAGGAAATTATCGTCAGTGC
>JANMSB010000212.1:0-2644 GCA_031388915.1 Pseudomonadota bacterium
TGGCGGAGAGGGAGGGATTCGAACCCTCGGTGCACTTACATGCACGCCTGATTTCGAATCAGGTACATTCAACCGCTCTGCCACCTCTCCGGAAACAGGGTGTTCGATAGCATTATTGAGAATGCCATTGGCGGTCGGCCAACGAGGGCGGGTATTCTATACAACTGTTGCGGCAAATCTAGTTGTTTCTAGGAGCCGGACAATTCGCTAAGTAAGCCCGAATAATGGGCGCAATATGGGAAATATCCAGGCTTGAAAGCGGCGCTTGCCATCATTGCGTGCTTGTTATTGGGTACGTGTTCGCAGCCACCTAGCACTTTGGACCAGATCCTCAGCGCCGGTGAGTTGCGCGTGGTAACGCTCAACAATCCCAGTACTTATTACCTTGGCGCCGAAGGCCCGCAGGGGCCGGAGTACGATTTAGCGGCGCAATTCGCCGCCGATCTTGGTGTCGCACTCAAAATCTACTCAGTGCGTAACCCTGGCGATGTACGCAAGGAAGTATCATCCGGTCGCGCACACATCGCTGCGGCAGGTTTAGCGCGCGAACAAGATGCACCAGAGGAAACCAGCTATGGACCGGCGTATCAATCAGTCAAAGAACATTTGATTTATCGCAGCGGCGCCAAACGCCCACGCAATTTGTCGGAAGCTGGACGCAACGGCCACATTGAAGTCGCCACCGACAGCCCGCATGCCGCCACGCTGACAAGATTGCGAGCCAATCTGCCGGACTTGAGCTGGGTCGAGAACCCCGATGCCGAAATCGATCAACTGTTGTATCGACTATCGCGCCGCGAATTCGACTACACCATTGCCGACTCGAATGAGTTCGCCATTGGCCGCAGCTTCCATCCTGACATTGCTATCGCTTTTAATCTAACGCAGGGAAAATCCGTGGCCTGGCTGGTGAACACTCACGACACCACCTTGCTCAGCCGCGTCACGTCTTTCTTCTCGGTGATTGATGCCGATGGCCGACTTGCGTCGGTGTTGGACCGTTATTACAGCAAGAAAACCAATCCACCGGTATTGCACGCACGCAACTTCATCATTGATGTGCGTGAACGACTACCACTGTATCTCGATTGGTTTAAAGAAGCGGCCGCCCAAGTCGGCATGGACTGGCGCATGCTGGCGGCAATTGGTTATCAAGAATCCAAGTGGATACCGGATGCCGTCTCGCCGACCGGTGTACGCGGCTTGATGATGTTGACCGAGGGCACCGCGCAAAGTTTGGGTGTGACTGACCGCCTAGATGCGCGCGAAAGCATTCTTGGCGGCGCACGCTACTTCATCTATGTACGTAAGATGATTCCCAGCCGCATTAAGGAGCCGCATCGGACGTGGTTTGCGCTGGCCTCGTACAACATGGGTTTTGGCCACATTGAAGATGCGCGTATTTTCGCGCAGGCCGACGGCAAGAACCCGGATAGCTGGGATGTGGTGCGCGAATACTTGCCGCTACTGACACAGGAAAAATGGTACTCACAAGCCAAGCGTGGCTATGCACGCGGCTGGGAGCCTGTGCAATTCGTCGACAGCATCAAGCTGTATATGTCGATGTTGGACTGGGTGGGCGCTGAAGGCGGCTTGGCGGCAACCATTGATGAGATCGAAGCAGCGAAGTTGCAACAGCCTAAATGAACAACGCCACAGCGAACCTGTCATTTCGAGCGTAGCGAGAAATCTCTTCCTTACTACAGATTTCTCCCTTCGGTCGAAATGACAGAAACAGCTAATCTGCTGCCTTACTGATGCGCTTGTTCTGAAAGAAGACACGCAACACCGCACCACACTCCTCCGCCATCACGCCGCTCGTCACCTCCACGCGATGATTGAGTGCTTCATGTTGCGTGATATTGAAGATGGTGCCGGCCGCACCGGCACGCGGATCGGTGGCGGCGTACACCAAGCGCTTCACGCGCGCATGCACCATGGCGCCGGCACACATGGCGCAGGGTTCTAGCGTGACGTACAACGTGGTGTCCAGCAGCCGGTAATTATCCAACGCCTGCGCGGCCGCGCGCATGGCGATCATCTCGGCATGCGCGCTAGGGTCACGCAGCGTGATCGGCTGATTCCAACCTTCGGCAATGATTTGATTGTCCTTGACGATTAACGCGCCCACCGGCACTTCACCAGCCGCCTCGGCCATACGCGCCAAAGCCAGTGCGCGTGACATAAATTCATCATCATGGGTCTGCATAATCGCTAGCGAACCGTTCGTTGTGTCATCTGGATTGCCGCGCATTCTACTGTCAACGTATCTGACCCCACACATTTGAATTTCTCGGCTTGAATTGCACAGGTTGCCTCCAGCGTCGTGGTTCTGTAACCTGCGCGCCCCTCAAGTCCACCGGGCCATGTTCCCCCTGAGACAACCATGTGGTCAATTAACTGGTCAATTCAGCGCACAGGGTTTCCCTGATCCCACGGCGGTCTAGCACATAGACCGACTTAGCCGTTTCCGGTACGCGACCAGTTCGACTGACTTTCCTTGAGTACGAATGCTCGCGCTGTCGCGTTTGACCAGTCCCTTTTCGTAGCGCGAGCCGATGATCCAGACCCCTTACTACCTTATCGACAAAAACAAGCTGCTGACCAACCTGCACAAGATGCAGTACGTGCGTGAGCGTTCCGG
>JANMSB010000334.1:0-8943 GCA_031388915.1 Pseudomonadota bacterium
CAGTATTTTGCGCTGTTAATTCCGGCCAGATAGCGCGATGCTCTCTGTCAAGGAGAAACCCATGAACACTATCAGACGCAGTAACGAACGTGGCTATGCCGACCATGGCTGGCTCAAGTCATTTCACAGCTTTTCGTTTGCGGACTACATGGATCCGCAGCATATGCATTTTGGCCCACTGCGCGTCATCAACGAAGATCGCGTCGCTCCCGGCGGAGGCTTTGGCACACACGCTCACAACGACATGGAAATTATCAGCTACGTGCTGGACGGCGAATTGGCGCATCAGGATTCAATCGGCAATGGTTCCACCATTCGGCCAGGCGATGTGCAGCGCATGAGCGCTGGACGCGGTGTACGCCATAGCGAATTCAATCCGTCTGCGGATCAGCCAGCCCACTTCCTGCAAATCTGGATCATGCCCAATGAGCGGGGTATTACGCCCAGCTATGAGGAGAAGCGTTTCACCGCCGAGCAAAAACGCGGCCAGCTACGGCTGATTGCCTCGCCCGATGCCGCCGACGGCTCCGTGCTGATTCACCAGGATGCGTGCGTGTACGCCGGTTTGTTCAACGGTGCCGAGCAAGCAAAGCTAGCAGTCGATGCCGGTCGAGGCATCTACGTGCATGTCGCGCGTGGCCAGCTAACGGTTAACAACCAAGTGCTCACTGCGGGTGATGCGCTGATGATCACCGATGGCAAGGAATTGGTGATCGAAGCTGGCAAGAATGCCGAAGTGCTGGTGTTTGATCTGCCAGCTGCAACATGAAGAAGCGCGGTCAGGAGCGACCGCGATCCGACGTAGGATAGGTCATTTTGGGGAAGGGGTCCCGATACCGTAAATTCTCAACGTGCCACCCACAACTTTGAATATGTACTGCAACCAAATCCAAATCTTCGAGCCTCCCGTAGAGAGAGCACTATCCTTAGCATGTAGTTTCGCAAGCACGCGCGCGCCCCTGCGATTGGGGAAAACTTCTGAGCCGCAGAAGAGATCTGTCTCTCCTGTAAGCGTCAGCAGCCTGTCCAAGTCCTGAAGGCGAATCTCTCTAGGATTGAACCAGTACCCGACCATATAGGATGGCTTGACGGATTCATCAGTATCGGATTTTGGCGGATATAGGAGCGCCACAACACCACCAGATAGTGCCTGCGAGAGCACCAGCGCTGCTCTTTCTTCCGCCAGCACACGGAGTCGGCCCGCGACAGGAACTACGGCCTTCACAGGAACCCCCCGTGTTCCAAGGGAGATTGTGAGAGAGTCCCCCCATAGCTCTTTCTTACTATCCCTATAGTGGCCACGTGCATAGGCCTCGCTCGCAACGGAAAGATGAACCATCCCTACTGCATTGGCTGAATCCGAGGCGCAAAACCGTTCTACTGCTAGCTTGACCATTGGCAACAGGTGCGCACTCCAATTGATACGCGCGTACCATGCCTCCAGCTTCATGTGACTAGCTTTTGCAGCGGCTTTGATCATGTCACGTCCGGGATCAGATGCTTCGACAAGCTCAGCACCAACGGCATCATGACATCACCATATCCCACATCTCCATCACCCGCTTTCGCTCCTCAACAAACTCACCATCATCAATCACATTGTCACCACCGGCCAATGACAGGTGATGCATGCGCTCGCGATAGAGCCGATAGGTACTGGTGAGAAAGTCTACATCGGCCTGCGGCACGATGTTGCCGGAGGCCAAGCTTTCCAATTGGCGGATATTGTCGGTGAATAAAATGATGGGTGGATACTCATCGGCCCACTTGAGCATCCAGTACTGCACCAGGAATTCGATGTCGGCAATGCCGCCTGGGTCTTGCTTAAGATCGAACTGTCCGGCCTTGGCTTTGGACAATTCGTCGCGCATGCGTTTGCGCATCTTGCGCACTTCTTCGCGCAGCGTGTCGCGCTTGATGACTGTGCGCAGAATGTCGGTGCGAATTTGTTCAAAGCGCGCAATCGGTTCAGCATCGCCTGCTACGGCGCGCGCGCGTAATAAGGCTTGATGCTCCCAGGTCCAGGCTTCTTGGCGTTGATAGTTTTCAAAGCCACTTAGGCTCTGCACCAACAGACCGCCCTTGCCGCTGGGGCGTAGGCGCACATCGATTTCGTATAAGCGCCCGGCGCGCGTATACACGCTTAATAAATGCACCAGACGTTGTCCGAGCCGCGCAAGGAACACACTATTATCAATCGCCACTTCGGCATCGGTCTGCTGAACTGCTCCGGCTGAATCGTGCAGGAACACCAGATCCAAATCGGAACCGTAGCCCAGCTCGATGCCGCCAAACTTGCCATAGGCCACCACTACCACACCGGCGGCTTGCAAGTGTTCGGCATTCTCGCCACATAGGGGTTTGCCATGCCGCGCCACCAATTGCGACCACGCCATGCTGAGGGCTTGCTGCACAATGAGTTCGGCCATATCCGTCAGACGATCACTGACCTTCATCAAGGGCATGCGGCCGGTGAGATCGGCCACCGCGATACGGAACATGGCGATACGCTGGAACTCGCGCAGCACTTCAATCTGGCGTTCTTCGTCATCCTGATCGCAATGGTCAAGCTTGAACTGCAACTCGGCTGCGAGCGAAGCACGAGTAGGTAAATCGTTCATCAAGCGTTCGTCGATGAGTTCGTCCAGCAACAACGGGAAGGCGGCAATTTGGTCGGCCAGAAACTCGCTTTGCCCACATAGCTTCACCAGCAGCTCGATCACCGGCGGATGCTCGTTGAGCAGCGCCAGATACACCGTGCGGCCACCGATCATTTCGACAATACGCAACACGCGCGTGAACACTGCCGCCTGCTCGTTCTGTTGGGCGATGAGACGCAGTATCTTGGGCACCAGCACATGCAGGCGCTGCCTGCCAGTTTCATCCAGGCGCTGGTAGTAACCACTATCGCGCACCTGCAACATCAGCGTGGTGATGTGTTGCGGATCGTCTATGCCGAGCAGTTGCACTGCACGATGGCGTTCCGCATCGCTGACACTGGGATCGAGAAACCCATCCAACGCCGAATCGGCCACTGGCGTTTCGGCAGTGCTACCAAACACGATGGCGGCAAACCATTGGCTGACGCGCTGCCGATGCGTGTCCAACTCCGCCAGCAAGGCTGGCCAATCGATATAGTTGAGCGATATCGCCAGACGTTGGCGCGCTGCGTCGTCCTCGGGCAGGTAATGGGTATTGTCGTCGTTCCATTCTTGCAAGCGGTTTTCGACCAAGCGCAGAAAGCGGTAGGCGCGTAACAACTCATCCACGGCCTGGGTGCTCAACAACTTGTGTCCGACCAGACGCGGCAACACCAGTTGCAACTCACGCTCCTGCAACTGGCGATCATTGCCACCGCGCAACAACTGAAACGCCTGCACGATGAATTCCACTTCGCGAATGCCACCCGGCCCCAGCTTGACGTGTTCATGCAACTCACGACGCTCCACCTCGCGCGCGATCATATTCTTCATGTTGCGCAGCGATTCAAACACCGAAAAATCCAGATAACGCCGATACACAAACGGCCGGATCAGGTTGTTGTACAGATACGGGTAGTGCTCAATGGCGGTAATCGGCCGCGCCTTAACGAAGGCATAACGCTCCCAATCGCGGCCATTCTGCTGCAAGTAGGTTTCCAGGCTGTCGAAGCTGACTGCCAGCGGCCCACTCTCTCCGAAGGGACGCAGCCGCATGTCAACACGGAATACAAACCCATCCACCGTTTTATTGGCCAGCCATTGAATGATGCGTTGCCCTAAGCGCAGGAAGAACTCCTCGTTGGCCATAGGTGAGGGGCCATCCGTCTCACCCGCTTCCGGGTATAGAAAGATCAGATCAATATCCGACGAGTAATTCAACTCGCGACCACCCAGCTTGCCCATGCCGAGAATCATCATCGGTTGTTCGGCACCGGTATCGCTGGCGCGCGGCGTGCCGCACAGCGCTGCCATTTGTGCATAGGCGCGCTCGTACACGTATTGCACACACACATCGGCCAGCGTGGATAAATCCATCAAGGTTTCGTTAAGCTCGGCAAAGCCGGCAATATCGCGCCAGGCAATGCGCACCATTTGTTGCAAACGAAACCGCCTAAGCAGCGCCTGCATGTCGGTGTCGTTATTGGCTTGGGCCAGCGCCGTATTGAGTTCGGCGCGCAGCCAGGGCGCGTCAATGGCGGCCAGCAAGCGGCCGCTATCGTGCAACCGCGATAACAGGCCTGGATCGCGTAAACAGGCATTGACCACCAAATCGCTGCTGGCAAATACCTGCGGCAGGGAAGCGGCAATCAACGGCTGTTGCAGTGTTGACTCCACGTCGGTGTGCCCGGGATCACGCAAGCTCGCCAAGTGCGATGTAACTCGCAGGCGCAGCGGTTCGGGCAAAGAGTCCAACGTGGGGTAACGTGTTGTTTGCATGATCATGGCAGTGTACTGCGGCACCTTCGAAAAGGCATGTGCACCAAAGGCATGTGCACCAGACTTCTCGGCTTAAGCCCCTAGGTCGCGGCTGTTATGATCGGGCTCGGAATCTGCCCTGCATATGAATACACTTGAAAGAATTAAGATGCTTCGACTTCGCACAGCGACCGGCGTTGTGGATTACGGTCGCTGAGCGAAGTCGAAGCGTCTTAATAGGCAGGCATGTTTCGCTGCCGAGCAAGCGGTAAATCCACGAATAAAAATCCACAGCCAGACACCAACGGTCCAAGCAAAAAATCAACAGGAAGCAACCGTCACATGCGCATCAAACCAAGCCATTGGGTCGTGTTGTTGCTGGCCCTGGTGGCCATTGGCTCGCAATTGATCAAGTATATTGATCGCTGGAGCAAAGCAACGACATCGGTTGAGTCCGACCGCGACCAACTGCAACTCGGACAGGTGACGCTCCAGTCGTGCACCATCGGCACAGCAACTCAAGCCAGCTTGCAGGCTTACTGCACCGAGTTTGAAGTGCCGGAGAATCACGCCGATGCCCATGCTGACCATCAGGGCCGTCGCATCAAACTTAAGGTGGCTATCGTCAAGAGCGAGGCCGCAAAACCGGGCGACGACTTGGTGACGTTTCTCGATGGCGGTCCGGGCGGTGCCGCCACCGACGACTATCCAGCTATTGCCGGCGCATTTGCGCCTGTGCGCCGACAACATCATGTATTGCTGGTGGATCAGCGCGGCACTGGCGGCTCTAATGCTCTGGACTGCCCACAACTAGACGCCACTACCTACAAACAAAGTGCCGATCAACTGGGACAATTAACTAACGACAAAGCCAAAATGCACAGCCTGCTGCGTGACTGTCTGGCGGAAATTCGTAGCAAGGCCGATCCGCAGTTCTACAGCACTACCGATGCGGTGCACGATTTAGAAGCTGTACGCCGCGCGCTGGGCAATCCCAAACTGAATCTGGTGGGTGTTTCTTATGGCACGCGCGTGGCGCAGCAATATGCCGCACGCTTTCCGGAAGGCGTGCGCAGCATCGTGCTGGATAGCCCGGTACCCAATAGCTTGGCGCTGGGTCAGGAGCACGCGCGCAATCTTGAGGAGGCGCTCAAGGCACAGTTTGCCCTGTGCCGTGCACAGGCAGAATGTCGCCAGCGTTTTGGCGATTCCTATGCGCAATTAAAAATCTTGCAGGCACGCTTACGCGCACAGCCCGCAACCGCACAGGTAGCCGACCCCAACACCTTTCACCTTAGCGAACGCGCACTGACACCGGAGCGGTTAGCAGGTCTGGTGCGTCTGTATACCTACAATGGTTACACCAGCGCGCTGATGCCCCTGATGATCGATGAAGCACTGAAGGGCAACTACGCACCCCTGCTCGGTCAGGAACAATTGGTGACTAGCGATATGAGCAGCCGCATGACCGGCGGTATGGGATTGTCGGTGGGCTGTAGCGAGGACGCTGACTTGTTGACTAGCAACGAAGCGGATCGCGACACTCTGATGGGCAATATCATGATCGAGTTCTTTCAAACTGCCTGCGCCATCTGGCCACATCGTGCACGGCCGGCGGATTTTCATCAGCCGTTTAAGAGCGCGCTGCCGGTACTGATCTTGACCGGTGAACTCGATCCGGTCACGCCACCGCGCTATGGCACTGAGATTCTCAGCGCCTTGAGTAACGCGCGCCTGCTCAACGCACCGGGCCAAGGCCACGGCATCCTGATGGTTCGCTGTGTGCCGGAACTGGTGGGTGAGTTTGTCAAAACACTGAATGGCAAAGCGCTGGACGCCAAGTGCCTGGAGAAATTGCACGCGCCGCCCGCGTTCCTCAACTACAACGGAGCAGCGCCATGATCGAAGCACAGGGATTGCACAAACGCTTCGGCAGCATCACGGCGGTAGACGATGTGTCGTTCACTGCGCGCGATGGCGCCATCACCGGCTTGCTGGGGCCAAACGGCGCGGGCAAGACCACCACCCTGCGCATGCTGTACACACTGATGAAACCCGAGCGCGGCCGCATCCTGGTTGATGGTCTGGATGCAGCGCTAGATACATTGCAGGCACGTCGCAACCTGGGCGTATTGCCGGATGCACGCGGCCTGTACAAACGCCTGACCGCGCGCGAGAACATCGAGTACTACGCCAAGCTGCAAAGCCTACCGACCGAACTCACGCAGCAGCGCATCGGGCAACTGGTCAACACGCTAGGCATGCAGGAATTCATTGATCGCCAAACCGATGGCTTTTCGCAAGGCCAGCGCGTCAAAACCGCCATTGCACGCGCACTGGTGCACTCGCCGCGCAATGTCTTGCTGGATGAGCCCACTAATGGACTGGATGTGATGGCTACACGCGGCCTGCGCGAGTTTCTCAAGCAATTGAAAGCCGATGGTCATTGCGTGGTGTTTTCCACACACATCATGCAAGAGGCGGCGGCGCTGTGCGATCACATCGTCATCATCGGTCACGGGCGCGTCGTGGCGCAGGGTAGTGCCGACGAACTGCGCCAACGAACCGGTGAAAATAATTTGGAAGATGCCTTCGTGAAACTGGTTGGCCAAGATGCGGGAGAGTTGCTGTGAATACTCCCCTGCACACCATTGTCACCGTGTTCTTAAAAGAACTGCGCGAAAGCCTGCGTGATCGGCGCAGTCTGCTCAATGCCTTGTTGATTGGACCGCTACTCGGTCCCGTGATGTTTGTCATCGTCATCAAGATGGTGGTGGCGCGAGAAATTCAGCGCGCCGAGCGACCCTTGCCAGTGGTGGTGATCGGCGCCGAATACGCACCGAACCTGGTTAGCGCATTGGAACAGGCTGGCCTTGAGCGCAAGCCAGAAATTGCACATCCAGAAGCGGCCGTGCGCGCGCAAACCGTGGACTTGGTGCTGCGCATTCCCGCCGACTACGGCGAAGCATGGCGCGCCGGCAAGTCGGCACAAGTGGAGATCATCTATGACTCGTCGCGCCGCGACATCAATGCCTCGCTGCACCGTCTACGTTCGATGTTGTGGGGCTACACTGGCCAGCAAAGCAGTCTACGCATAGTGGCGCGCGGTCTGTCACCGGAAATCATGCGGCCCGTGATGGTGGCCGAGCGCGATCAAGCCACGCCCCAGGCGCGCGGCGCTGCATTGTTTGCCATGGTGCCGTACTTCCTGATCTTCACCGCGTTGATGGGCGGCATGTTCCTGGCCATCGATGCCACCGCCGGCGAACGTGAACGACAATCGCTGGAGCCACTGCTAATCAACCCGGTGCCACGCGGCCATATCCTGCTGGGCAAACTAGCAGCCATCAGTACTTTCAGTCTGACCAGCGTGCTGCTCAACCTGGTCGCCTTCACCGTGGCCGGCACGCTGCTCAGTCGCGGCGACGAGAGTTTTCCAGTGGTGATGGACCTACACTTTGCGCTGGGTTTGTTGCCGCTGATGCTGCCGCTCACCCTGTTGATCGCCACGCTGCAAGTGCTGGTCACCGCGTTCGCCAAGACCTTTCGCGAAGCACAAACCTGGCTGGGGTTAATGCAGCTCATTCCCACCATTCCCATGGTGGTGGTGATGGTGCTGGAAGTGAAGCCGGTGCTGTGGATGTACGCCGTACCCTTGCTGGGGCAGCAAATGGCCGCCATGCAATTGTTGCGCGGCGTGGGCGTGACGCCGTTGGAATCGGGCGTGTGCGTGCTGAGCACCCTAGTGAGCTGCGGGTTGGTGTACCTGCTGGTGCGACACATTTACGAATCGGAGCGGATGGCCATTGCCACTTGAGGGGCTGTCTGGCAGGTCACATAAAACCAGGGTCACCCGCCAAACATCTTGAGCCGGCCGCGCGAAGCACGGATACTGCGCACATGCCGGACGAACACTATCTGACCAACCAATTTCTGATCGCCATGCCCACGCTGGCGGACAGCAATTTTTCGCAGACCGTGACCCTGGTGTGCGAGCACAACGCGCAAGGAGCGCTGGGGATTGTCATCAATCGGCCCATGCAGATGCGATTGGCCGATGTGTTCGAACAATTGAATCTCAGCGCGCAGGATCAGCTATTGCGCGATCAATCGATTTTGCTGGGCGGCCCGGTGCAACCGGATCGCGGCTTTGTGATTCATCGCGCCGGCCCAACCTGGGAATCTACCCTGGTGGTGTCAGATAGCATTCATATCACCACGTCGCGCGACATTCTCATCGCCATTGCCGAAGGTCGTGGCCCGGAAATAGCGAACATGGCACTAGGCTACGCCGGTTGGGAAGCGGGCCAACTGGAAGCCGAGATGGCGCAAAACTCCTGGCTGAATGTGCCGTTTAACGAGCGCATTCTGTTCGACACGCCCTACGACCAACGCTGGCTAGCGGCGGCGCAATTACTCGGCATCAATATCAACACGCTCAGCTCGCAGGCGGGGCACGCATGAGCGGTGATGCACCGCTTAACCCACCATCGGTCGCCCCGCTAACCATCATCCTGGCTTTTGATTACGGCACACGCCGCATCGG
>JANMSB010000320.1:0-2988 GCA_031388915.1 Pseudomonadota bacterium
TTTCATGTGACGCCATACTGTCGGCGGACACGCCCACCACTTCGATGCCGGCTTTTTTGAATTGCGCATAGAGATCGCGAAACGCCGCAGTTTCGGTAGTGCAGCCGGGCGTGTTGTCGCGCGGATAGAAGTACAGCACCAAGTGTTTGCCCTTGGCATCAACCAATTTCCAGGCTTTGCCCAGCGTGCTGGGCAGCGTAAAGCCCGGTGCCGTCTTGCCGATGGCCAACTTACTCATAGTGTTGGTTGGTGGACCCTAGGGTCTGTTAACAATCATTCGATCGCTGCGACGGAGACCAGAATGGCTCAGGACGCGGCGCACCGAGCGCGGTGTACTTAACGTACTCAAGCGAGGTGCAACAAAGTCCTGAGCCCCACGTTCAATCAAACATGGGGTCCCGTCCCTTCGGGTTGGGCCCCAAAAGACACCATGCGCCCATGTTTCATTGACGTGGGCTCGTCGTTCATTTGGAATGACCAAACTTCTCTCCTCGCGCCTAGCCTGGTGTCTTTTGGGGCTCCAACGCAGCGATTGAATGATTGTTAACAGACCCTAGCTTGCTAGAAATGCCGGGCGTGATATACCTAGAGGCAATCTTGGATACAGCACTGCCCACTCGATATGCATGTAACGTTATGCTTTGATCGCCGTAGGGGCGGGTCTCAGACCCGCCCTCATGATCGTGGTTGAGAAGGCGGGTTTTAAACCCGCCACTACCCGTAATCCACATGAAAACAAGAGTGGAGACACCGCATGAGCGCGCCGCAACGCATCGTGCGCGAGCGCCGGCAATACAACCAATGGGTGGCGACGCAGACCCTGGAAGACTATGCCCTGCGCTACACCGCCGACAAGGCGCGCAAATCGTCGTTCCGGGTGGGCAATACCGCGCTCGGCCCGATCTCGTTCCTGGCCTGCGAGGCCATCGGCGGTGCCATCACCATTTCCTACGGCTTCAGCAATAGCGTCTGGGCGGTGGTGGCGTTCTGCATATTGATGTTTTTTATCGGCCTGCCCATTGCCTATCACGCCGCCAAAGCTGGGGTGGACATCGATCTACTGACCCGCGGTGCCGGTTTCGGCTACATGGGTTCGACCATCACCTCGTTGATCTACGCGTCCTTTACCTTCCTGTTGTTTGCGATTGAAGCCAGCATCATGTCGATGGCGCTGCGCATGTTGTTCGACATTCCGTTGGGGTTTGCGCACCTGATTAGTTCGCTGGTGGTGATTCCCATCGCCATTTACGGCTTCAGCCTGATCAGCAAGATGCAATTGATCACCCAGCCCATCTGGTTGCTGCTGCAATTTATTCCCATCATCTATATTGCCTGGCAGAGCCCCGCTGATGTGACCGCCTGGACGGGATACAGCGGCAAACAGGGCAACCCCGATGGCTCCATCGATCCGTTGTTGTTCTGCATGGCCTCCTCGGTGCTGCTGTCGCTGCTGCCGCAGATCGGCGAACAGGTCGACTACCTGCGCTTTCTACCCAATCGCAAAAGCAGCAATCAGGCTGGCTGGTGGGGCGCGCTGTTGTCCACTGGGCCGGGTTGGGTGTTTATCGGCGGCTTCAAGCTGATCGTTGGCTCGTTCCTGGCGGTGATGGCGCTGAATCACGGCATCCCCTTAGAGCAGGCCAGCCAACCCACCGACATGTACTACATGGCCTTCGAACGCACCTTCCACTCGCCAACCGTGGCGCTGGTATTGATGGGCATTTTCGTGATCGTGTGCCAGATCAAAATCAACGTCACCAATGCCTATGCCGGTTCGATTGCCTGGTCGAATTTCTTTTCGCGGCTGACGCACAGCCACCCGGGGCGCGTGGTGTGGCTGGTATTCAATGTATTGCTGGCGCTGCTGCTGATGGAGATCGGCATTTTTCGCGCCATCGAAAGCATTCTGGTGATCTACGCCAATTTCGCCGCCGGTTGGATTGGCGCCCTCACCGCCGACTTGGTCATCAACAAACCGCTGGGCTTAAGCCCGAAACACATCGAGTTCAAGCGTGCGCATTTGTACGACATCAATCCGGTGGGCGTGGGCGCGTTGATTCTCTCGGTGCTGCTATCCAGCCTGGCTTTTCTGGGGGTGTTCGGTCAGTACATGCAGGTGGGCGCGCCATTTGTGGCGCTGGTGGTGGCGTTTGTCACCGCGCCGCTGATTGCCTGGGCTACTCAAGGCCGCTACTACCTGGCGCGCCGCGATGAAGGCTTGCCGGATGCCGTTGAGATCCGTTGCAGCATTTGCGAAAACCATTTCGAGCGCAACGACATTGCCTTTTGTCCGGCATACTCCGGCCCCATCTGTTCGTTGTGCTGCACGCTGGAAGCACGCTGCCGCGACCTGTGCAAAACCGGCAGTCGCTTCACCGAGCAATTAGCGCATTGGCTGAGCAAACTGTTACCGCGCGCAGTGGCGGCGGGCTTGCACACCCGCGCCGGCCAGTTCTTTGGACTGATGCTGCTGTTCAATCTGGCCATTGGTTTTTTGCTGGCGCTGATCAATCAGCAGTACAGCGCCGCATTGCCCCAAGCGCGCGCGGTTATCAGCGATACGTTGTGGCTGGTGTATCTGTCGCTGATGGTGTTCTCCGGCGTGGCCGCCTGGCTGATTGTGTTGGCGCATGAAAGCCGGCGCACGGCCGAAGGCGAATCGGCGCGTCAGACCACCATGCTGATGGAAGAAATCGAAGCGCATCAACGCACCGACGCTGAGTTGCAAAAAGCCAAGGAAGTGGCCGAAGCGGCCAACTTGGCCAAGAGTCGTTATATCGTCGGCTTAAGCCACGAAATCCGTACGCCCTTGAACGCGATTTTTGGCTATGCGCAATTACTGGAACGCGGCGCCAGCAGTCACTCGGAAAACTCGGTGCGCGTCATTCGCCGCAGCGCCGAACACCTGGCCAATTTGATCGACGGCCTGCTGGACATTTCCAAAATCGAAGGCGGCTTGCTTAAGCTCAATCGCGACAAAGTGCAGCT
>JANMSB010000350.1:0-4127 GCA_031388915.1 Pseudomonadota bacterium
CGCACTCATCTGCAATTGTCGCAGGCACGCCGTGCCTGGATTGCCGAACTGGAACACGCCAATCGCGAGCTGGATGCATTCAGCTACTCGGTATCGCATGACCTGCGCGCACCGTTGCTGGCCATGGATGGCTTTAGCCAGTTGTTGGCAGAGGACTACGCGCACAACCTGGATGACCGGGCGCGCGGCTATCTCGACAGTATTCGCACCGGTGTGCATCGCATGGGTGCGTTGATCGAAGCTCTATTGGGTCTGGCGCGTATCGGTCGTTCGACACTCAAAGTGGGCAAGGTGGATTTATCGACTTTGGCTAAGGAAGTGATTGCCGACTTGCAGCAGGCTCATCCGGAGCGCGAACTCAATGTTGACATTGAGAGTGGACTAGAAATCTATGGCGATCGCAGCCTGCTCAATGTGGTGTTGGTGAATCTACTCAGCAATGCCTGGAAGTTCACCGCCAAACACAACGCGGCGCGCATTCGATTTTCCCGTTATGACGACACCACCTATGTGGTGCGTGACAACGGGGTGGGCTTCGACATGGCGCATGCCAGTCAGTTGTTTGTGCCGTTCAATCGTCTACATAGCCAGCAAGAATATGGCGGCACCGGCATCGGCCTGACCACGGTGCAACGTGTCATCAAACGTCACGGCGGCCGCATCTGGGCCGAGGCTAAACCAGGGGAGGGCGCGAGTTTCTTTTTCTCGTTGCCACAAGGTTGATGTGATTGCTGCGCGCTGAGTTCTCAGGAAGGCTTGCATAGCCTTGTCATTTCGAGCCCTTCGACGGGCTCAGGGTAAACTCCGCGAGAAATCTTTCTTCATCTTTATCTGCACAAGATCAAACACGTGCAAGATTTCTCCCTGCGGTCGAAATGACAGCGGTAGGTTAGTCAGAGTTTTCCTAAGAACCTATTCAAAGTCTCGATCAAGGGATGCAGCGTAAGGCGAAACACCCCAAAAAAAAGCAGCGTACACGCAGTGCGTGAGTATTTTTTGGGGTGTTTCAACGCAGCGATGCGCCCATCAGCGAGACTTTGAACAGGTTCTAAGGCTCGCTCGTATATCCCCGACACACCGCTGCCAACTTGTTGCCGTCCGGATCGCGTACATAGGCGGCATAGAAATCCGGGTTGTAGTGCAATCGTAAACCGGGTGCGCCTTCGCTACTGCCGCCGTGTGTGATGGCTGCTTCATAAAAGTTGCGCACTGCACGCCAACTATTGGCCTTGAAGGCAATCATGGCGCCGTTGCCGGCGCTGGCAGGTTGGCCATTGAAGGGCTTGCCCACCCATAGCGCCAACTCAACCAAGCCGTGTTGTTCGTAACGACCCCAGCCCGCCCAACCTTGCCATTGATCGACATCCTCCGCGCTGGTGTCGCAGCGATGTTGTCCTAACGCTTGCATTACTGGATCGTAAAACGCGATGGCGCGATCAAGGTCATGGGTGCCCAGCGATAGGTAAGTGAACATGTTGTACCTTGCATGGTCTGTAACCGAACCTCAGAAGGTGATTGTGAATGTATACATCTATCCGCCACGCGCCAAGTTGGTGGTGCTGGCGGTAATTGCCGTGTTGCTTGCTGTTGATGGCAGCAATGCGCAAACCGCGCCCCACTCCACCACACCGAAGTCGGTAGCTGCGCCGGTCAACGTGGTGACAGTGGCTACTGGTCTGGTCAATCCATGGGGGCTGGCGTTCCTGCCGGATGGCCGCATGCTGGTGACCGAGCGACCGGGAAGACTGCGCATGGTCGAAGTCAACGGCAACGTGTCGGCGCCTGTGCAGGGCGTGCCGGAGGTGTATGCACGCGGGCAGGGTGGCCTGTTGGATGTGGCCATTGATCCTGCGTTTTCCGACAACCAGTGGGTCTATTTGGCGTACGCCGAGCGCGGGCAGGACAAAGATGTGGCTGGTACGGCGGTGGCGCGTGGCCGCTTGCAGGGCACTACATTGCACGACGTCAAGGTTATCTGGCGGCAGACCCCCAAGGTGGATGGCGCATTGCACTGGGGTTCGCGATTGGTGTTCGATCGCAATGGCTATCTGTTCATCACTACCGGTGAACGCCAGGCATACAAAGAGCGTGCACAGGATCTGTCGGCCACACTGGGCAAGGTGATCCGCATCAAACCCGATGGCAGCATTCCCGACGACAATCCATTGTTGAATCGCAAGGATGCCAAGCCGGAAATATGGTCGTACGGACACCGCAATATCCAGGCGGCCGCGCTACATCCGAGTACCGGTGCACTGTGGACCGTGGAGCATGGCGCGCGCGGTGGCGATGAGCTCAATCAGCCGCAGCCCGGTCGCAACTATGGCTGGCCGGTGATCACCTATGGCGTGAACTACAACTTTATGAAAATCGGTGAAGGCACCGCGAAAGCCGGCATGGAACAGCCAGTGTTTTACTGGGATCCGGTGATTGCGCCATCTGGCGCAGTGTTTTACACCGGGGATGTATTCAAGGACTGGCGCGGCGATTTATTTATCGGTTCGCTCTCGCCCGGCTTGCTGGTGCGCGTGCGCATCAGCGAGGGCAGGGTGGTCAGCGAGACTCGCCATCTGGAAGAACTCGACGAACGCATCCGAGATGTGCAACAAGGGCCGGACGGTTATCTGTACTTGCTCACCGATAACAGCAAGGGTCGTATTCTGCGTCTGGAGCCGAAGCGTTAGCTTCGTATCGACTTCGCTCCCGCCCTCCCCCGCTTCGCAGGGGAGGGAACCAGAAGTTGCGTTCTCTAAATTCCCTCCCTTGCGCGTCTTCGCGCGGGGGAGGGCGAGGGTGGGGGCATCTTCGATTCCGCTGCTGAAGAAGGGCGATTCGCGAATCACCCCTACCCACTATTTCTCAACGCCGTCGCCACCGCATTAATCGACAACTGAATACCCTCGCGCACACGCGGATCATCCTCACCTGCACGATGGCGCTTCAGCAATTCCACCTGCAATAGATTCAATGGCTCGATGTATGGCAGCCGCAAGCGAATGGAGTTTTCCAGCGTAGGATTTTTTTCCAGCAAGCGCGACTCGCCGGTAATGCTGAGCAGGCTGTCATGCGTGGCTGACCAGCCGCTGCGAATGCGTGCAAACAGCGTGTCGGCCAGTGTGCGGTCTGCTACCAGCGTGGTGTAACGCGCAGCGATGGCCATGTCGGACTTGGCCAGCACCATTTCCAGGTTATCCAAGGTCGCGCGGAAAAACGGCCAGGACGCCGCCATCTCGCGCAACAGGCCTTGATCGCCGAACGACTGCAACGCCTGACCCACGCCATACCAGCCCGGCAACATCACGCGCGCCTGCGCCCAACTGAACACCCAGGGAATGGCGCGTAAATCTTCGATGCGATCCGACTGGGTGCGCGAGGCGGGACGCGAACCGATTTTCAGTTCGGCTATCTCCAGCAACGGCGTCATTTGCCGAAAGAAGGTTTTGAAGCCGTCGGTCTCGTACACCAGTCCGCGATAAGTTTGGAATGCGGTTTTAGAAATGGATTCCATCGCCACGCCAAAACGTGCGGCATCTTGAACGGAGACGGCGTGCGTGGCCAACGAAGCCAGCAGCGTGGCTGAAGTAATCGCATCGAGACTCGCCATGGCGCCTTCGCGCGTGCCGTACTTGGCGGCAATCACTTCGCCCTGTTCGGTAATGCGGATGCGGCCTTGCACCGTGCCGTGTGGTTGCGCGCGAATCGCCGAGAACGACGAACCGCCGCCGCGCCCCACCGCGCCACCGCGGCCATGAAAAATTTGCATGGGCGTGCCGGCTGCGGCGAACACCTGCGCTAGTGCGCGCGTGGCTTGATGCAGACTCCACACCGAGGTCAGATAACCGCCATCTTTGTTGGAATCGGAATAGCCCACCATCACTTCTTGATAGTTGAACGCGGCGACAATGGCTTGCGCTTCAGGTAAGGCAAACCAATCGCGCATGACTTGCGGCGAACGTTCCAGATCGCCGATGGTTTCAAACAACGGCACGGCCATGATGGCGGCGCGCACCGGCGCATGGCCACGATACAGCCCGGCTTCCTTGAGCATCACATACACTTCCAGCAAATCGGAAACGCTTTCCGCTTTGGAAATGTTGTACGTGGTGAGCGATGCCGGGCCATACATC
>JANMSB010000364.1:0-2287 GCA_031388915.1 Pseudomonadota bacterium
AATCGCGGTGGCTTCGGATGAAAAGGGCACCATCGCCAAGAGCTATCAACTGAATATCAGACCCGCCATGGAAACCGCCAAGGATTCGCGCGGCATTGCCATTGACCACGCATTCGCCGAGCGCACCACATTCATCGTGACGCCCGACGGCAAGGTAGCAGCGACCGTCGGTGGCGTCACACCCGTCGAAAATGTCGAGCAGAGCTTGGCTGCGGTAGAGAAATTGAAAGCAGCGAAGTAAGTCGGCGCCACGAGCATTATCACTGAATGACCGGGCGCGTTTGCGAGAGCGGGCGCGCTCATCGGCTGACATGGCCTCGTTTTGCAGAAGCCCACTCGATATACTTCGGTGGCTAACTACAACAATGAGTCAGAACAACGGAGAGAGGACCTATGTCAATGAAGATAGTTAATGTGCTGGGACTGCTGCTGTCGTTCAACCTTGCCAATGCAATGGACGGCGCATTCGACCGCAGTGCCGAAGTCGATCAGTATGTCGCGCACCTGAATAGCACGGCCACCCAGGAACAACTCATCCCTACTGCTCGAGCGATTCACATCTCCGGCATCGGCGATGAACGACTGGCGAAGGCCATTGCAGATAGGCTGCTGCGTGACCTGCCACACCTCGAAACGCAATACGGTGCCTGGATGGTGAGAGCGCTCGCCTCCACCGGCGAACCGATTGCCAAAGACACGCTTACCCAAGTCGGCAAGGCCACCCGCATACCCCGCATCAAGACTGAATGCGAAGAGCAGGTAAATGTAGTCGACTGGCAGCGGCACAAGAATCAAGTGATGGCCAGCCGCCGCAACTACAGCGAAGGCGACAACATGCGCGTCGCGCAACTCTTGAACCTATTGCAGTCGGACGACTTCTCACTTAAAGAAAATGCGGCCTATCGCATGAACTGGGACAAAACTCTCGATGCCCGCCTGATGGCTGAGATTGCCACTCAGATGGCAGCCTTTGTAGATAAGGGCGCTGTCACCAAAGACAAAGACGAATTGGTCGTGATGGGCAACTACGCCAAGATGCTGGGTTATTCGCATGACCAGCAATACGTGGAGCTGCTCAGGCGCGTAATGATCGCCAGCCCACACCTACCAATAAAGAAATCCGCCGCCAAAGCGTTGGATAACCTGAAGTCCTAGCGCGCGTCGAAACACTTGGCCTGATTAGCACGTAAGTCGGGTGAGACACCCGGCTTACGCGCCCGATAAATTTACTTACCGCTTTCCGCACGCAAAATCTGCTTGTCTGTTTCGCTCTTGCCTTGCCATTTGGGCAAGTATTCCTGCTTCATCTTCTTGACGGACCCGGCATTCTGTCTGGCCCAGGCGAAACCTTTTTCATTGGCCTTCACCTGCTTGCATGAAGCCTCCCAACCCGCCACTTGTTTATCGGTTATCTGACCGTTCTGTGGACGCAGACTGAATCGAGCCTTCCACGCGCCGAGACGAGGCGTCACTTCAGCGTAGTAAGTCTTGTCCGCCAACAGCTCGGCTTGCAGGAAATCAGCACTCTCGCCGACTATCATGAACATATGCATGCCAGGCGTCGCCTGGTAAGGAACGATGGTCTTTGCCGAGCTGGTCCCCACATATTGATCGTCATCAAACAACGGCGCCTGGATAGCCCCGCCAAACGAACTCGGCCTGACAAAATAGATCAACGCCTTGCCCGGCTCCGGCTTGGTGACCAGTTGATCTTTCGAAATGACAGTCATCTGCGTGCTGGCGCAGCCTGTCATCAGCAAACCGACAAACAGCAATGACGCCAATCTAATTGTTGTGCTTTTCATGTCCTCTCTCCTGATTTATTTTAATGTGATCCACTTTTCTACCGGCAATCGCAGGCCGGCCCGTCGCACAGCGTAACCGCCGTTTGCAGCAGCATCAATACGTCGGGATTACATTCCAACTTACAAAGAACTTGGTTTACGGATTGGTCATGCCGGAAGGAGCAAGAACATTCGGCCCACATGCGTGTGCGCCTTACGGGTTACGTGAGACTCAAGCGCGAAATACCTTCGATCCGACGACCCGGCACCACGTACGCGTACGTACGTGCGTACGTCGGAGTTAACCACCTTACGCGTTACTTCAATGAGACTCGCCACCCGTTGCACTTCGTAAGGTCAGTGAATTCTGGTTCGGGGAATCGCACGATCTGGCGTATGACACCAGCGGGAAGGGAAACCACAGAATATGCCTCAAAATCCACCTCTTCCTCAATTCGACCGCCGCGATTCTGGAAGTAGCGACGGATTAGTCTGACTTTTAA
>JANMSB010000379.1:0-2489 GCA_031388915.1 Pseudomonadota bacterium
CATCGACTTCAGTGGCATCGGCATGGCGGCCACGCTGTTCGATGTCAAACAGATTGAAGTGTTGCGCGGTCCGCAGGGCACGCGCTATGGCGCGAATGCTTTGGCGGGTTTGATTGCCGTGCGCACCAACGATCCGGAGCAGCAAGCTCACTTTGGCGTGGAGGGCACTATAGGTGACTACAATACTCGCTCGCTGGGCGCCTATGCGACCGCACCGATTGAGTCGCTCAATTCCGCGTGGCGTTTTTCGGTGCAGCAGTATCGCAGCGATGGCTTTCGCAGCAACTCCTATTTGCAGCGCAAAGACACCGATGGTCACGATGAACTGACGGGCCGCTTCAAATGGCTTTGGCAGCTCAGCAACGCGACCACGCTGAACTTTACGTTGTTGCATGCCGATCTCGACAATGCCTACGATTCCTGGTCGATTGATAACTCGCGCGTGTCGTTGTCAGACAAACCAGGCAAGGATGCCATGCGAGCGACAGGTGCCGCCTTGAGGCTCGATAGCAAACTCACCGACGAGTTAATGCTGACAGTGATTGGCACGGGTGTTAACACCGACAGCGAGCATAGCTACGACGGCGATTGGGGCAACACCCAAAGTTGGCAGAACTTGATGCGCGACTGGAGTATCCAGAATGGCGTGGCGGGCAACGATTGGCAGAGCTTTGTGTATGACTATGTTTACCATGCCGATCGTGATCGTGACACGCGTAGTCTGGATGTGCGATTAGCGTCGGATTACGGCGATGACACCGTCAGCTGGTTGCTGGGTGTGTACGCGCTGAATCTGCGCGAGCAGATTCACGAAGTCAGTCAAGGTGAGTATCAGGACCCGGTTGCTTACGCCTATTTCAGCAGCACCGACGATTTTCTCGACAGTCGCTACGACGCCACCAATGTCGCTGCCTACGGCCAGCTGGATGGTCGATTCGCAAGTCGCTGGAAGTGGTCGGTCGGCCTGCGCGGCGAACGTCGTACGGCGGACTACGAGGATCGTCGCGAGTCGTTCAGCAGCTTTCTCGATGCCTTGAGTGCCTCACAAGATGAAAATATGTGGGGCGGTCAGGCCAGTCTGGGCGTAGACATCAGCGACGACAAAAATATATATCTTGCAGTGTCGCGTGGCTACAAGGCCGGTGGCTTCAACCTTGGTTATTCCGCCCAGGCAAAGCCGGACTTCAAGCAAGAATCACTGCTCAACTATGAGCTGGGGCTCAAAGGCAACGCACTCAGTGGGCGGGTGTACTTCGATACGGCCTTGTTCTATGAGAAGCGCCACAATATGCAAGTGCTGAATAGCACACAGGTAGTGCCTGGCGATCCGAACTCGTTTGTTTTTTTCACCGACAATGTCGGCGGCGGATATAACGCCGGTGTCGAAAGCAGCCTGCGAGTGAGCGTCAGTTCTGCGGTTGAGCTCGGCGGTGCGCTTGGATTGCTGCGCACCCGCACAGATGTCTACCAGCAGGATGACGGCGCCATGGTGCAAGCGCGTGAACAAGACAACGCGCCGGAATACACTGCGAGTGTCTATGGCGTGTGGCGTAGCAGTAGTGGCCTAATGGCGCGTGTCGATGTCATTGCCAAGGATAACTTCTACTACAGTAGCGCGCCCAGCACGCAGCAGTCAGATGCCTACACACTGACCAATTTCAAGATTGGCTATGAACGCTCTGGCTGGAGTGCCTACTTCTGGATCAGGAATGCTTTTGACAAGGACTATGTAGTACGCGCATTCGAGTTCGGCAATGAACCGCCGGACTTTACCGATGCGTTATACATTCAGCATGGCGAGCCCCAGCAGGTGGGCGTAACGGGTAGTTGGAAGTTCTAAAATCGTAGGGGCGGTTCGTGAACCGTCCCTCTTTGGAACGACGGTTAATGAGGGCAGTTTACGAACCGCCCCTACGAGGTTGAATATGCGCACCATGGTTGAAATCAGTCTGTATCCCCTCGATGCCGAATTCATTCCGCCGATCAAAGACTTTATTGATCGCCTGAATACCTATCCCGAGTTACAAGTCACCACCAATGCCATGAGTACGCAGATTGCCGGCGAGCATGCGCGGGTGTTTGAGATTCTCGGCATTGAAACTGAGAAAACCTTTGCCGCCGCCGGTCGCAAGGTGTTTGTGATGAAAGTACTTGGCGGGCCGAACTAAGGGATATTCTATAACTCCCTTCTGTCACTTCGACCGAAGGGAGAAATCTAGCAAGCGCCTGATGCCGCACACTCTCGGCAAAGAAAGGTTTCTCGCTGTGCTCGAAATGACAGGTTACTCAGGGCTTCCCCAAAACAATGGAATCACTGCGCGCCATATTGCATGAACTGCTCGGCACCTCGATCTGGGAAGCGGTCGGCGTGATCACGGCGTTGCTGTACCTGATGCTGGCCACGGCACGTAGTCAGTGGTGCTGGCTATGTGCGTTCATCAGCTCAGCGTGTTACGTGGTGGTGATGTGGCGTGCGAACTTAATGATGG